>CALPUT020000031.1 GCA_943326825.2 Chryseobacterium gleum
AAATTGGTTCTTGTTACCTTTTTTTTCTCATCAATATTATCATGAAACTTTGCCAAATCAAATCCCAATGGGATCACTTTAATTTTATCCGCACTACAAATATTATGTATTTCCGATAATTCCTTTTTTTGAATTTCAGAAATTGCTATAATTCCATCTGATTTTGATGCTAATCTTCGCTCAATATATTTGAATACAAATGTTTTTAATTTACCAAAATAAGAATGAAAAACGTGTCCATGAAAAGTATGTATTACAACTGGAACTTCACATGCAATTGCAGCTTTTCGTCCTAATGCGCCCGCTTTTGATGCATGTGTATGAACAATATCTGGCTTAAATTCTTCAATTATACTTTTAATTTTACGATAAGCTTCTCTATCACTTTTGAAATTCGGAGTACGTTGAAGTTCTTTAATCAACATCGGCTCTACTCCATACTCTTCTAGAATATGCAATGAATCAGACTCTCCTTTTTCAGGTAAACCTCCAATCAACAATGTTTCATAATCATCACTAATAAAGCGAGTTAAAAACGTAGCATTATAAGTTGGACCCCCGATATTAAAACGATTAATGATTCTTAAAACTTTTGGCATTCTGCTTTTTTCGTAAAAATTAATTTCTTCTATCACAATATAATTAATTTCTATACGAAATGGAATCAATTTTGTTATGATTTATTGAATCTTTTCTTCGCGTGAATGTTTAAAAGTTTTAACTTTTTGATTAAAAGATCTTTATTTTATATTCAATTTTGCTTTTATAATGTAAATTATCATGAAAAACGCACTTCTCTTTACACTCCTTTTAACTCAATTCTGCTTCTCTCAGAATCAAGTTAAAGATGCTGTCTCAAACTTTGTGAATAATCCTGCTTTTACAAATGCTTCTATTTCATTTTATGCAATTGATACAAAAACAGGAGAAACAATCGCGGAATATAATCCACACCTTTCTCTCCCCCCTGCTTCAACAACAAAAGTATTTTCGACAGCAACTGCTTTAGAAATTCTAGGTCCTGAATATAGACCTGAAACACGATTGTATATCGAAGGAATAATTACTAATGATAGTATATTAAATGGCAATTTATGGATTCGTGGTGGTGGTGATCCGTCATTAGGTAGTACATATTTCAATCAAGAAGGTAAAGAGAAAGATTTTTTATATAATTGGTGTGATACACTTAAAAAACTAGGCATTACAAAAATCAAAGGAGATATTATAGCTGACGCTTGTGAGTTCGGGTACAATGGGATACCAGATGGCTGGAGTTGGTCAGATATGGGGAACTACTATGGAGCTGGACCTTCCGGTTTAATTATTTATGACAATATGATTAAATATTACTTCCGAACAGGATCGATTCCTGGAGCTTTATGTCAATTAGTATACATGACTCCAAAAATTGAAAATTTACAATTTCACAATTATATAGAGTCTTCGAGAGTTGATGGAGACAATTCTTTTATTTATGGCGCACCTTATTCACTTGATCGTTTTGGAACTGGAGCACTCCCCTTAAATTCATCCAGCTTTTTAGTAAAAGGAAGTCTTCCTGATCCAGAATATCAATTTGCTTATGAATTATATGCAGCCTTAAAGGAAAAAGGAGTAGACATTTTCGGGACTTATAAATCAGTTCGGAAACTTGAACTATCAAATATTGAAACAAGATATGGTTCAGAATTCAAATTAATATACACACACAAAGGAGAAACAATCCTTTCGATAGCTAAAATTACAAATATGAAAAGTATCAATCTTTTTGCAGAACAGTTACTTTGTCTTTCTGGTTATAAATTAAATAACAATGGAAGTACCGCAAATTCATTAATACAAATGGAAAAATATTGGAAACCAAAATTTAATTTTGGAGGCCTTTATATTAAGGATGGAAGTGGTTTATCGAGATCAAATGCTATTAGTGCAAAACATTTCTGCAGCTTATTAGTTGAGATGTCAAAATCGATTAATTACAATGCATTTCTATCGACTTTACCAGTCGCTGGGATTTCAGGCACTCTCTCAACAGTTTGCAGGAAACAACCTGGAGAAGGTCGTGTAAAAGCAAAAAGCGGAACAATAAATAGAATTAAAGCATATACAGGATATGTCGAATCTAAATCTGGAAAATTAATCTCATTTGCATTTATAATCAATAATTACAATTGCTCATCATCTTCAGTTGTAGATCAAATGGAAAAAGTATTTAATGAAATGGCTATTTATTAAGCTTTTACCTTCAGTATTTGCTGAACTTTTCTTGCAATTTCTTTTGCTTTTTCTAACGATGGATTGCCAACGGTAACATGTCCCATTTTTCTAAATGATTTTGTTTTTTGTTTCCCGTATATATGAATTTTCACTCCTTCTAAAGCTAAAGCTTCTTCGTAATTCTCATAATATACATCACCTTCAAAACCCTTCTCTCCCAAAAGATTAATCATTACACCGCTTTGAACTAAATTTGTAGAACCCAATGGTAAATTTAAAACCGATCTCATGTGTTGTTCGTACTGAGAAGTAATATTGCATTCAATTGTATGATGACCGCTATTGTGAGGTCTTGGAGCAATCTCGTTTACTAATATCTCACCATTTTCTAACAAGAATAATTCAACAGCTAAAAGACCAACCATTCCAAGTTTATTAATGACATCTAAAGCAATTTTCTTAGATCTTTCTTCTATATCATTCGAAATTTCTGCAGGTGAAAATAAAAATTCAACTAAATTAGCCTCTGGATTAAATTCACATTCTACAGCAGGATAAACTGCAGTTTGTCCATTTTCATTTCTAGCAACTATAATAGATAATTCCTTTACAAAAGGAATCATTTTCTCTAAAACCGAAGGTGCATCAAAAGCATGATTAAGATCTTCATTACTTCTTAAAGGTTGAACTCCTTTACCGTCATACCCACCCTTTCTTAATTTTTGCATAAATGGAAAAGAAGTTACGTGAGAATTTATCTCAGACTTATTTTCAACTAATTCGAATGATGCTGTAGGAATATTGTTATCTAAATAAAATTGCTTTTGCAACCCTTTATCTTGAATAATCTTTAATATTCTAGGTTGTGGAAAAACTTTTTTACCTTCTGCTTCAAGACGTTCTAACGCTTCAATATTTACATTCTCGATCTCAACAGTAATGACATCTTTATCTAATCCGAAATTATACAACGTATCATAATCATTTAGGCTGCCAACTGTAAATGAAGTTGCTATAGTTTTACAAGGTGCTTCTGGATCAGGATCTAAAGAATGAACTTGAACATCAAAATTAATTGCTTCTTGAATAAACATTCTTCCTAATTGTCCTCCTCCGACCATACCTAATCGAAAAGAATTACCGTACCATTTTCTATGCATGGCACAAAGATAATCGTATATTTTATTGAAAAAAACACTTTAGCAATAAATATTTAAGCACGAAATTTTAATATTTTTTCTATTTTTGTACTTTGTAATTCTACTATAAAGTGATTCAATTAAAAGACAAAACCTTCGAAACGTTTATTCGCAAAGAAGAAATCAGTAATAAGATCGATGATTTAACATCTGCAATTAATGCTGATTTTAATGGTCAAGAAGTGATCTTTATCGCAATTTTGAATGGGTCTTTTATGTTTGCATCTGATTTAATGAAAAAAATCAATTTAGACAGTGAAATTTCTTTCATTAAAGTTTCGTCATATGTAGGGACTTCATCAACAGGAAGAGTTGATGAAATCATTGGTTTAAATACTTCTATCACAAACAAAAACGTTGTCATCATTGAAGATATCGTTGATACTGGAATTACAATGGATAAAGTGATTTCACTTTTAGGAAATGAAAAACCTTTATCTTTAAAAATTTGCACACTATTATATAAGGAAGAAGCTTTTAAAGGGAAAAACATTCCCCATTATGTCGGATTCAATATCCCTAATAAATTTGTAATTGGTTACGGACTTGATTACGACGAAAAGGGCAGAAACCTTGATGAAATATATCAATTGAAAGAAAACTAAATTTAATTCCGTTATGTTAAATATCGTATTATTCGGACCTCCAGGAGCAGGAAAAGGAACTCAATCAGAAAGACTTATTGAAAAATATGGATTGATTCATTTATCAACAGGTGATATTTTTCGCGCGAATATTAAAGGAGAAACTGAACTAGGTGTTTTAGCTAAAAGTTATATCGACAAAGGACAATTAGTCCCTGATGAAGTAACAATCAATATGCTACGTTCTGAAGTTTTAAATCATAAAGAAGCAAAAGGATTTATTTTTGATGGCTTCCCTAGAACAAATGCTCAAGCAATTGCTTTAGATCAATTTTTAGCTGAATTAAACACTTCAATCAGTGTTATGTTAGCTTTAGAAGTTGAAGAGAACGAATTAAAATCTAGACTTACGAAAAGAGCTGAAGTAAGTGGAAGAGCTGATGATGCAAATCCTGAAGTTATTGCAAATAGAATTCACATTTATAATAATGAAACTGCTCCTGTAAAAGATTTTTACCAGTCTCAAAATAAATTTATCTCAATCGATGGAATTGGTTCTATTGATGAAATATCAACAAGATTATATACTGCGATAGATAATCATTGATATTCTAATACAACTTTGTAAGGCGAGATTTTCATTAATCTCGCCTTTTTTGTTTCCAATTCTGTAAAAGATACAAATAAAAAGTAGCCACTTCCTTCATCTCTTTCAAAAAAATCGTAACTTTGCAGCCTATTTTTAATAGAAAGTAATTCAATTTTGAACTTACTATACAATTAATGCTTTATGGCTTCAGATAATTTTGTTGATTACGTTAAAATTCATTGTCATTCTGGAAATGGTGGTGGTGGTTCTGCTCATTTCAGAAGAGAGAAATACATCCCGCAAGGTGGACCAGATGGTGGTGATGGTGGTCGTGGAGGACATATTATCCTAAGAGGAAACAGCCAATTATGGACTTTACTTCACTTAAAATTCAATAAACATATCAAAGCTGGACATGGCGGACATGGTAGTGAAGCGTTGAAAAAAGGGAAACAAGGTGAGGATAAATATATCGAAGTGCCTGTTGGAACATTAGCTCGTGATCCTGAAACAAATGAAATTTTATTTGAAATTACAGAAGACGGTCAAGAACATATCATAGTTCCAGGTGGACGAGGTGGTTTGGGTAATAATAATTTTAAATCATCTACTTTTCAAACTCCTCGTTATGCTCAACCAGGTGAATCAGGATTAGAAGGATGGCAGATTTTAGAATTGAAAATATTAGCAGATGTTGGATTAGTAGGTTTTCCGAATGCAGGAAAAAGCACATTGCTTTCTGTTTTAACTACAGCTAAACCTGAAATTGGTGATTATGCCTTTACGACATTACGTCCAAATTTAGGAATTGTAAAATACAGAGATTATCGTTCATTCATTATGGCTGATATTCCTGGAATTATAGAGGGAGCTCATACAGGGAAAGGGTTAGGACTAAGATTCTTAAGACACATCGAACGAAATTCGTTGTTATTATTTATGATTCCGGCGGATAGTGATGACATTCACAAAGAATATAAAATATTAATTAATGAGTTAAAACAATACAACTCAGAATTATTATTGAAAGATAAAATTTTAGCAATTACTAAATCTGACATGTTGGATGATGAACTAAAAGCTGATATTGAAAAAGATTTACCAAATATTTCTCATATTTTTATATCTTCAGTTGCAGAACAAGGACTTGTTGAATTAAAAGATCTTATTTGGACAAAATTAAATGATTGAATACCTTGAAAAGATAGACCACTGCATTGTTCTGTCCGTTAACGGATGTTACACACCTCATTTGGATCAATGCATGTGGTTTATTTCTTTAAAATCACCTTGGATTCCACTTTATATATTTTTAATTTATTTAGCCACAAAAAAACTAAATACAAATCAAGTAATTTTTCTTGTTGCATCCGCTTTGATGGTTATATTGTTGAGTGATTTAACTTCAACATATTGTTTTAAAAATGTATTTCTTCGATACAGGCCTTCACATAATTTACTACTAGAATCTAAATTACATTTTTACGAACTATCAAAAGGGAATTTTTTAAAAGGTGGGGATTATGGATTCATTTCTTCACATGCAGCTAACTTTTTTGGTTTGGCTATTTTTATTGGCTTAGCATTAAAACATTATTATTCCAAGCTAATTTATATCATGCTTTTTATCGCACTAGTTGTTAGTTATTCAAGACTTTATTTAGGTTTACATTACCTTTCCGACTTATTCGTAGGAGGATTAGTTGGTTCAATCTACGGCTTTCTTGTTTACAAATTTATTTATTTAAGATTTATCAATCGATTAGTTGAAAAATGATGGCTTTCATCTATATCTTTGTTGGAGGCGGACTTGGTAGCATAGTCCGTTATGGATTTGGTGTTTTCGCTAAACGTTATTTTGATTTCTCACTTCCAATCGGAACATTTCTTGCAAATATTGTATCTTGTTTCATTGTTGGAATTACAATTTATCTATTGAAAGATAAAATTCAACTTCTTTCATATATTCAGCCATTAATTTTAATCGGATTCTGTGGAGGATTAAGTACGTTTAGTACATTTAGCAACGAAACTGCTCAATTAATTCATCAAGGGAACTGGTTTTTGGCAATTGGGAATATTGTTATTTCAATCACTCTAGGTGTTCTAATGATTTATTGGTTAAGATATAAACTATAAATTATCTCTAAACACCCAAGGCAAGACCACTGGAATTTGATTCAGATATTGAACATGAAAATCACCTTTTCTTTGTCTTCTATGTTTTTGTGGGTCAAATAAAATTGCTTTCATACCTGCATTTTGTGCGCCATGAAAATCAACTAATAAATCATCGCCAATCATTACACTTTTTGAAATTTGCGCATTTGCTCTTTGCATAGCATAATGAAAAACAGCAGCTTCAGGTTTGTTTACTCCTACTTCCTCTGAACACACTATTACATCAAAAAAGGGTTCAAAACCACAATTCTTTAATTTTCGATATTGAACTTCTTTAAAACCATTTGTAATAATATGCATATTGTATCCTTGTTTCTGAAGATAGGTCAATGTCTCAATTGCATGAGGAAAAATATTTGTTTGATTTGGTGAAATTTCAATGTAACCATTATTTAAAGATTCAGTCAATTTTGAATCAATAATATCAAACTTGGCTAATGTCCTTTCAAACCTCAAATTTCTTAATTCTTCTTTTGTAATTTTCTTTTTACCATATAGCACCCACAAATCATTATTAATATGTTTATAGGCATAAAGGAAATCATAGAAATTTTTAATCTTCTGATCTAGCTGAAATTCTGAAAATAAAATCTTTAGAGCATGTTGAGAATTCTTTTCGAAATCCCATAAAGTTCTATCTAAATCAAAAAATAAATGATGCTGAGCACTCATATTAAAATAAACTTCCTGCGAAATAAGCAATTCCACATGTGAGCAATCCATTTATAAATATCCCAGAAATAATAATTGGATATGTTCGTTTTTCTTTTCCGTAAAATTTTGCTGTAATAATAGTTCCGATTGGAATTGATAAAAAAAGAGGCGCATACATAGCAACACCATAAACACCCAATTTCATCTTCATTTTCACAACAAACTTATTGGTCTTTGTGAATTTATTTTTATATGGGAGTTCAACCCCTTTACTTTTAGCATCCATTGCTAATTGATGACGTTTATCATGAGCTCTCTTCAAAAAGAATTCACTCATGAAATAAAAAATTGTCGCACTTAATAACGCGCCTGCAACACACGAAAAATACGTTTCAAAAAATGTCAATCCAGCTGCAGGTCCTCCAAATGGAGCGAACAAAAACTTAATCATTGACAATAAAAAAAAGACACTGTATTTTCCGAATCCCATAAAAATATTTAGTTAAAAATTAGCATTTAACGCCATAAGCCAAATCTCCAGCATCCCCCATTCCAGGAACGATGTATGACTGAGCAGTTAATTCCATATCAATTGCCCCAACCCAATATTCAGTTGTATCAGGCAAGTGTTTTTTCAAAAATTCAATTGCATCAAGTGAAGCAATTGCAGAAGCAATAATAACCTTTGACGGCCTGCCTTGCTTTAACAACGCTTTATAAACTAACAACATTGATGAGCCTGTTGCCAACATTGGATCAGAAACAATTAAGGTTTTTCCGGAAATGTCTGGTGAAGCCATATATTCAACATGAACATCAAATTCTTCAGCAGTAGTATGCTTTCTATATGCTGAAACAAAAGCACTTTCAGCTTGGTCAAAATAATTTAAAAAACCTTGATGCATACCTAATCCAGCTCTTAATATTGTCGCCAATACAGGTTGAGATTTTAATAAATTAGTATCAGCTTGACCAAGAGGTGTTACTACTTGACTTTCTGAGTAATCTAATTTTTTTGAAATTTCGTACCCTAATATTTCACCTACTCTTTCTAGATTTCTTCTAAAACGCATTGAGTCTTTTTGAATTGTTACGTCTCTTAATTCAGCTAAAAAAGTATTGAAAATTGAATTGGTTTTTGATAAATCGTGAATCATTGCTTTGTTTTTTGTTAAAGTTAATAGATTTTTTAATAGATTGTACTTAATGAGTGTGCTAATTTTAGTTAAAAAAACAAACTATTTAGTCTGTAAATATTTAACTACCTATAATTTACCAAAAGATCGTAATGAATGTGTTAATATTCAAAGAATTCAATCTTAAAATTACTATATCATCTCATATTTCTTATGTACTTTTGTACCATGTCAGAAAAGACGAGGGTAAATATCTCTATATTCAAAAGACTTTTGCATTATGCAAAACCATACCGAAAGGTACTTGGATTAGCTTTTCTTTGTACAATTATTCTAGCTCTTATTGGACCATTAAGACCTTATTTAATAGGTGAAATGGTTCGAAAATTCATCATTGATGATAAAGATGGTAAATCACTACTATTATGGTCTTTTTTGATTTTAGGAATCTTATTTTTCGAGGCTGTCACTCAATTTTCAAGCTCATTTTTTAGTAACCTTTTAGCTCAATCTATCATAAAAGATATTCGTCAACGATTATTTGCCCACATTACTTCTTTTAGAATGCAGTACTTCGATAAAACACCGATTGGTGCTTTAGTTACGCGTGTTGTGTCAGATTTGGAAGCTATTTCAGAAGTTTTTTCAGCTGGTTTGATTGATATTTTAGGAGATTTGATTTCTTTAATTGCAGTCGTTTCATTAATGTTTGTAATCAACTGGAAACTTTCATTGCTTGCACTTATACCAATTCCTTTTCTTTTAATTGCAACTAAAATATTTGCAAAAGCAATGCAAAAGTCTTTTCAACAAGAAAGACTTCAAGTTACGCGACTAAACACATTTGTTCAAGAACGATTAACCGGAATGGCAATAGTTCAACTCTTTAGTAGAGAAAAACAAGAATTTGAATCTTTTCAAGAAATCAATAAAGGTCATAGACAAGCTCATATCAATGCTGTTTGGGCATTCTCAATTTTCTTTCCAGTTGTTGAAATGTTGAGTTCTATTTCAATCGCATTGTTACTTGTTTATGTTGCTTTCCAATTAGATGGAGTAGCACCTAAAAACATAGGCGAACAATATCAACAAATTTTCACGTTCACACTTTGGATCAATATGCTATATAGACCTATTCGTCAATTAGCAGATAAATTCAATATTTTACAAAGAGGAACCGTAAGAGCAGAACGTGTATTTGAAATTTTAGACTTACAAGAACATATTCAAAACGAAGGAACAAAAACTTCTTGTGACTTCCATCAACAAATTAAATTTGAAAATGTTTCTTTTGCTTATCAAAATGAAGAATGGGTTCTTAAAAACATCTATTTAACAATAAACAAAGGTGAGACGATTGCTTTTGTTGGCGCAACAGGTTCTGGTAAATCATCAATTGTCAATCTATTAGGACGTTTTTATGAATTTCAAAAAGGTGAAATATATGTCGGAAATGTAAAAATTACCGATCTAGAATTATCACTTTTAAGACAAAATATTGCGATTGTATTGCAGGATGTATTTTTGTTTTCTGATACTATTCATAATAACATTACGTTAGGTAATACTGAAATTTCACGCGAAGCTGTAATTGAAGCATCCATAACAGTTGGTGCTCATGAATTCATTATGAAATTACCAGGGAATTACGATTACAACATTGGAGAAAGAGGTGGAGTTTTATCTGTTGGTCAAAGACAACTTTTAGCTTTTATTAGAGCGTTTGTTTATAATCCTACCGTTTTAATATTAGACGAAGCAACCTCAAGCGTTGATAATGAATCTGAAGTTCTGATTCAAAAAGCTACTAAAAAATTGACTCAAGGTCGAACTTCAATCGTAATTGCTCACAGACTTTCTACTATTCAAAGTGCTAATAAAATAATTGTTCTCGATAAAGGAGAAATAATAGAACAGGGAACTCATTCAGACTTGCTTAAAATAGATGGAGCATACAAACGTCTTTATGACAAACAGTTCACAGAACAAAATGACAATGGATAATTTAATAGGATTAAAAGTTGGAGGTGTTCCAGAACACTTCAATTTACCATGGAGATTAGCTATCGAAGAAGGTAGTTTTAACAGCATCGGACTTCGAATGCATTGGAGTGATATGAGTGGTGGAACAGGTCAAATGATCAGAGGTTTAGAAACGGGCTCTTTAGATATTGCAATTTTATTAACTGAAGGAATTACGAAAGCAATTTTAGAAGGGTTAGATTGTAAAATCATTCAAGTGTATGTGAAAACTCCTTTAAGATGGGGGATTCACGTTCCTTTCAATTCAGACATTCAAAAAATGGACGATTTAATAGATCAGACATTTGCAATTTCTCGATATGGTTCAGGATCACATTTGATGTCTTATGTAAAGGCTAATCAAGAAGGCTGGGATACTTCAAAATTGAAATTCAATGTTATTGGAGATATTTACGGTGGACTTTGGGCTTTAGAGCACAATGAAGCACAAGCTTTTCTTTGGGAGAAATATACAACATTCCCATTTACAGAACAGAAAAAATGTCGTTACATAGATGAAGTTGTAACACCTTGGCCTTGTTTTGTGATTGCTGTTCGTAAAGAAATTTATGATCAATATCCAAAACAATTAAAACAAATGTGCAACATTGTGAATGCAAAAGCACTTGAAGTTAAAAACGACGAAAACTCTTCATTTGTAATTGGTTGGAGATACAATCTTCGAAAAGATCAGGTTCAAAAATGGTTATATGAAACAGATTGGAATTATACAGCTGAAAGTTTTACTGAAGCATTTGAAAATACCATCGATTATTTGAAAAAATTAAACTTAATTTCAGAGGAGAATACTGAAAATTGGGAACAAAAATTATTCTAACAAGCTTATTACAATGAAGAAAACAGGCGTTTTATTAATACAGTTAGGAACACCAGATAGTCCAGGAGTTGAAGATGTTAGAATTTATTTAAAAGAATTCTTAAATGATCCTCGTGTAATTGATATTCCTTGGTTAGCTAGAAAGCTATTAGTTAATGGAATAATTGTTCCATTTAGAGCTCCAAAATCAGCGAAAATCTACAAAGAACTATGGGAATACGGTAATGGTGTTTCTCCACTTTTAACTCATACACAAAGTGTTGTAAAATTACTTCAAGAACGTTTTAAGACTGATAATTTGACAATTGAAATGGCTATGCGCTATCAAAACCCTTCAATGGATTCAGTTTTAGATAGAATGCACAAAGAAAATTATGATCAAATCATAATCATCCCATTATTCCCTCAATATGCAAGTGCATCTACCGGATCTGCAGTGGAAAAAGCGATGAATATTATTCGAAAATGGTGGGTTATTCCTGAAATAAAAATTGTCAGTCAATTTTACGACAACGCTTCTTTTATTGATGCAGTTGTAGATAGAGCAAAAGCGTTTGACTTTAAAGAATACGACCACATCTTATTTTCATATCATGGTTTACCTGTAAGACAAGTTGATAAAGTCTATGAAGGAAATGATTTATGCGAAGATCAACCATGCGAAAGCGAAATAAATGATCGCAATAAATCTTGTTACAAAGCGACATCATTTGCTACAACAAGATTGATCGCATCAAAATTAGGTTTAAAAGAATCAGACTATACAGTATGTTTTCAATCTAGATTAGATAAAAAATGGTTAGAACCTTTCTCAGATAAAGTAGTTGAAGAGTGGGGGAAAAAAGGAGCGAAAAAGCTTTTGGTTTTTAGTCCAGCCTTTGTAGCAGATTGTTTAGAAACAATTATTGAAATTGGATCTGAATATCAAGAAATATTTCATGAAAATGGAGGGGAAAAAGTGCAACTTGTAACAAGCACAAATGACCATCCTAAATTCATAGATTGTCTAGAAGAATTAGTTAGAGAGAGATTATGAAAAACGGAGGAGGCAATTGCTTCCTCTTTTTGTTTCAATTAAACACAAATACAATTCACCGAAAAATAACAACAACTCACCTATCTAAAAGAATCCAATCAAAAAGTAAACTGTACTTTTGTTCTGTGAGTTTAAACCACACTTTAAACACTAAAAACCTATAAAAACAAAGGTTTTTTAAAAAAATAAAATAATTATGTAAATTATTTTAAACAAGCGTTTAAATTTTGTTTTACTTTTGTGGGAACAATAGAAATATGGAAAAAGATTTAACAACTGAAGCAAAAATTAAAGAAGCAGCTACTCGCGTCTTTATAGTCAAAGGTTTTAATGGCTGTTCATCTAGAGAGATTGCAAAAGAAGCAGGAATGAATGTTGCCTTAGTAAATTATCATTTTCAAAGCAAAAGCCATTTATTTGAAGTTGTAGTTGCTACTGTAATGGAACAATTTGTTTTTTCAATGCTAGATATTTTAAAAAGTGATTTGCCATTAATTAGTAAAACACGTATTTTCATTGAAAAAGAATATGACTTTCTATCAAAACACCCTGACATTCCTAGTTTTATCATCAACGAATTAGGGAAAAAAGATAAAAAATTCTTCGAGAAAATTGATTTTATTGATCAAATAAAACAAACTAAAATTTTTGAAGAAATAATTGAATCACAGCAAAAAGGTGAGGTTAGAAAAATGGATGTGACGAGTATTATGTTACTAATGATGGCAAATTGTCACTTTCCTTTCATGGCTAAACCGATGATTCAAACAATTCAGAACATTGATGATAACACCTATCAAAATCAATTAACGCTTCACAAACAATATGTAACAGAAATGTTGGTCAATTACTTGTTCCCAACTAATAAATAAAATTGTTTAATTAAAATTCATACGAATATGAAAAGTTCAATAATCATAAGCTTCTTAATCCTACTGAGTTTTTCAGTTGAAGCTCAAACACTTGATTTAGAAAGTTGCTTAAAAATGGCTGACACGGCAAACTTAACGATAGTAAATGCCCGATTAGATGTTGAAATCAATAAAAAGCAAATTAAATCTTACGAAGCTGCAAAATTGCCAAAAGTAGTATACGCTGGTGATTACAAATACAATGCAGTTATACCTGGGCAATTATTACCTGCAGCTATTGTTGGTGGCACACCTGGAACTTTTGCTGTAGTCCAATTTGGAGTTCCTTATGTGTTAAGTAATACTGTTCAATTAAATCAAGTTGTTTATAACCCACAAGTGAATTATGGCGTTACCGCTTTGAAGATAAATCAAGAAGTCATTGAATTACAAGCAAATTTAACAGCTCAGAATGTGAAGTATCAAGTAATGCAAACTTTTTTCAATTTACAAGCAACTAAAAAACAATTGGATTTCATCAAGGAAAACATAATAAACCTTGATAAATTGATCAAAAATATGCAAGCGTTAGTAGATCAAAAAATGGTTATTCCAATAGAAGTTGACAAACTGAATATTACACGTTTAAATCTTGTAAACCAACAACAAACATTGATTGCAAACCAAGATAAAATCGAAAACTTTTTAAAGATTTTAATCGGAAAAGATATTACTGAAAAAATTGATGTTAAGGTTGATTCTTCTGTTGAAAAATCAATTATTACTGACATGAAGGAAAACAACTTAATTGAACTTCAGTTAATTGAGGCTCAAAAAAGATTAAATATTGCAGAAAAAAGCGGTATTTATATG
>CALPUT020000032.1 GCA_943326825.2 Chryseobacterium gleum
ACATGTGATGATGATGGTGGTTCAGGATTTATGTCTTTGACTTGGTGTAATAACTTAACTCCAGGAGAAACTGTTTGGATCAGGGTATGGAGATATACTGGAACAGGTACTTTTGGCATCTGTGCTACCCAACAAGCTTCTATAAATTGTTATGGAAACGCTGCTGCAGGTCAAGACTGCATTGGCTCTACACCTATTTGTAATATTAACGGCTATTGTGGTAATACTTCTGCTCTTTATTCTGCTAGTTCAAGTTGGCCTGAACTTGATAACGTTTTTACATGTGGAGGATTAAACAATGATTCGTTTATTTCTTTTGTTGCTGATTCTACTTCATTTGTATTTAATGTAATTCAAACTTCTAGTTTGAATGGTGATGGAATTCAGTTTATGGTCTTTTCTGCACCTTCATGTGGCTCTGCTTCTATAACCTCATATACTTGCGAAGGTCAAATTTCACCATCATTAACACCAACAACAGTAACAGCAAATGGATTAACCCCAGGGCAGACTTATTACATAGTTATTGATGGATATGCCGGAGATGTTTGTGATTACACTATCTCATTGCCATTAACTGGCGGTGGAGTAAGCTTACCTGTAAAAATAAATCCACCAACAAGTAATATCTGTTTAGGTCAAACTGTTCAATTAATAGCTGAAAATGGAAATGGTAATTATGATTGGATTAGTTCACCAGATGTTACAAGTTTAAATGTTACAAATAATGATACTGTAGTAGCTAATCCATTAACTGTAGGTACTTTTACATATGTTGTAAACTCAAATTCTGGAAACTCTTCATGTCCAAACGCTGACACTGATACAGCGATTGTTAATGTCATGGTTGGTCCAGTTACAACTGATGGAATTACTGACACTATTTGTGCGACTGGATCTTCTACAGTTCAAGGTGCAACAAGTAACGGAAACCCATTATGGACTATACAAGCTGGAGCTGGAACATTGACAAATGTTAATTCAATAAATCCAACCTACAATTCTGTCACTGCTGATGAAGGTAATACTGTTATTTTAACTATGACATTAGTGGGATGTGGTGGAACTTCAATCTCACATGACACTATTCGTGTATTACCAAAATTATTTACACGTGTAAATGGAAATATGTTTTATTGTCCATCTGCAGGATCAACTCATTTAACAATACCTGATTCATTAATATTAGATTCAGCTGTTTGGAAAAATAATGGAACTGTAATAGCAAATGCTTTCAATACTAATTTAAGTGCTGGTTCATACGATATTAGATTTTGGAGTTTAAATAGTCTTTGTTCAAGAGACACTACAATTACAATCGTTTCTCAACAAGATTTAGTATTAGAAAATGATCAATTTATTTGTCAAAACACATACACCTTTTCAGGTAATATAGGAGGTGGAGGAACAGGAAGTTGGGCTTATTTAAATAATCCAAACCCAGTTCCAACTTTTTCAAACAATACTTTAAATGCAACTGTCAATTTTCCTTTTACTGGAACTTATACTTTGGAGTATTCAGAATCAACTTGTCTAGATAAAGATACAATCGTAATAACTTGGGAAGATGCTCCTGTTTATGGTTTACCTGATAATATTATAGCATGCCCAGGACAACCAGCAAATTTAATAGTTAGAGATTCTTTAAATATTAATTCTATTAGTTGGGGACTTCCAACTCTAGCTTTAGATACTTTGTACTCTGCAAACCTTACAGCTGGAACATATACTATCAATGCAACAAGTATACACAACTGTCCAGGAGATACAACAATTATTGTAACAACAATAACACCTGTTAAAATTGTATATTCTGGAGCTGTTGATTGTAATGATAGTACCGTATTTTTAGATCAGAATATTGGAAACCCTAATGGTCAATGGATATGTACAAATAATCAAACTGTTTCATTTACTCCATCTAACAATATTACAACTACTATAGTTGTGCCAGAATTTGGGGATTACACATTTGTTTATACGGAATCAACTTGTAATGATGATGATACTATCACTATTAAGTTTAGACCGGATTCTTATGTTGATTTAATTGATTACAAAATTTGTTCTGGATTTAATAAAGAAATATTAACAAATATATTTTTACCACAGTTTGTAACTTCTATAGAATGGACGGTAAACGATAATCCAGCTATTTTAGGAACCAATGAAACCTATTCAACATCTGATGCTGGAATATATTATTGTACTGTTGCAGGTTTATGTACATCTTACACAGATTCTTCCATATTAACTGTTAAAACTTGTGATTTAAATATTCCAAATACATTTTCTCCAAATGGAGATGGAAACAATGATTTTTTCAAATTATTAACTGAAGATTTAGATTTCTTTAAAACATTTAATATCTCTATTGTTAATAGATGGGGGAATATTGTAGCTGAATTCAGTATTCCTGATTTTAAATGGGATGGAAAAGATAAAAATGGGAATTTAGTCGAAAATGGCGTGTATTTTTACAATATCAATTCTACAACAATTGAAGAAACAGAATTAAAGAAACAAGGTTTTATTCAGGTTTTCACAGACAAATAACTGAATTAAAACTACTATATTTAAAACGCCTCAATTTCTTGAGGCGTTTTTTTTGTTACTTTTTTCTTTAACCGAATTGTTATGATATAAACCTTTAAAATTTATATCATGGCCGGAGCGAAAGAAACCCCAAGACAAAAAATGGTTGGACTAATGTACTTAGTCCTTATGGCATTGTTAGCGTTAAATGTAACAAAAGCTGTACTTGATGCATTTGTTGCGATTGAAGATAATATTCAAAAATCTTGTATAAAGCAATTGGACCGAGGTGATTCGTATATTGCTGATTTGAAATCTGAGTTGTCTGATCAATCGAATCCTTTGAAAACTCAAAAGGTAAATTACTTCTTAAATATTGCTAAGAAAATTGACCTAGAAACGGGAAAACGAATCAAAGAAATCGATGACATCAAATTAGCCATTTTAGAAAAAAGTGGTGAGAAAATTGATCAAATAAAAGAAAATGATCCCGAATCAATAATCTGGAAAAATTACGATCCGAAAAGTCCATTACAACCTACTCGCTTAAATTTAATGGCTATTCAGGCAAAAGATCAATACGATATCCCAATGCATGAGATAATTGGCGATGAATTGACAATTATTACTGGTTCAGGTAAAGATTTATGGAAACATTATAATGAATACAGAAATAGCATTTGTCATCTTGTTGGATCATATGAAATTGGAGATAAAAAGTATTCTTTCAATCCAACGAATATTAATCAGTTTAAAGATAATAATGAATTAAACTTACTTGTTGAAAAATTAATTGCTAAAAACAAAATCAATACAAATGAAGACAAAGAAGTATTAAAACAACTTTATACTGAACTTACTAAAAATGAACGATACAACACCGAAGAAGAAAAAAATATACATTGGATAGGGAAAACATTTGATCATTCTCCAATTGTTGCAGCAATAGCTTCGTTGACTTCTATGCAACAAGAAATCCTCACGGCAAGAGCAACTGCATTAGCTCATATAAAAAGCAAAGTTACTGTTGGTGATTATAGCTTTAACAAAGTAACAGCGTTAGCTTATGGTCCAGCTTCTGTAAATCAAGGTGACAATATCGATGTGAAAGTAATGATGGCTGCTTATGATTCAGATAATCAGCCGATAGTTACATACAACGGGAATCCAATAAAAAACATTAAAGATGGATATGGAATTGTTTCAACAAAAGCTAGTTCAGGAAATGAGATGAAATTGAGTGGTACCGTTTCAATTAGAAAAAAATCAGGGGAAATGAAAACAGAAAAATGGGAAACCTCTGTTGTTGTCATGAAACCTCAAGGTACTATTTCAATTCCGGCATACAATATACTTTATAAAAATTATCCTAACGAAATTGAAGCAGTCGCTTCTGGATTTGATGAAACATTTGTATCAGGAACTGTAGGAATGAAATTTACCAAAAAAGGAAACAAATATATAGTAGATCCAGGAACTGCTAGAACTTGCAGCATGACTATTTATGGAAAAAACAAAAAAGATACTTCCAAAAAAATGCTTGGAACATTCAATTATAAAGTTGCGCCATTACCAAACCCTCAACTTTATTTTGGCTCAGTTTCAAGTGGAAGCAGAGTAAGTGTTTCATTAATCAAAACAATCAAAAGATTGAAAAATGCTTACGATCCTTCAAGTCCTTTGAACATTGCATTTAGTACATTAGAATGGACAATGACAATAGAAGGTACAAATTTAAAAGCTGACGGTAAAACTGATCAACTAAATCAAAAAGCATTTGATATTCTCAAACAGGTCAGAAAAGGAAATAGAATAATCATTTCATCTAAAGCTTTAGGAGCAAAAACAGCATCTATTACAAGTTGCATTATCATTGCTGAATAATTTTGCTTCACCTAAATCAGTCAAATAGCGGTTAGAAATGATCGCTATTTTTCGTTGAACTATTTTCTTTTATATTACAATTTCTTTTTCTACCTTTAGAATGAAAAAGCAACAATAAACCGACAAGAAATGAAACAAATTGGAATAAATGGATTTGGTAGAATTGGAAGATATTTTACTCGTTTAGCTCTTGAACGAAATGATATTAACATTGCTGTTATAAATGATTTAGCAGATGTGAAAACGTTGGCTCATCTTCTTAAATATGACAGTGTTCACGGGAAATTAAATCATCCATTCTCCATTCAAGATAATAAAATTATTTTTGAAAATGGAAAAGAAATTCTTTTTATTAAAGAACGTAATCCTGAATTAATTCCTTGGAAGGAATATGGTGTTGAAACAGTTATAGAATCAACAGGCTTATTTTTATCTCATTCTGATGCAAGTAAACATTTAGTTGGAGGAGCAAGAAAAGTGATTATTTCTGCACCTGCAAAAACAGAAGATGTAAAAACGGTAGTATTAGGGGTAAATGATCATTTGCTAGACGACTCAGATTTAATCGTTTCAAATGCTTCGTGCACTACAAATTCGGCAGCCCCTTTGATTAAAGTACTTTTGCAATTAGGCGAAATTGAATCTGCATTTATTAATACTGTTCATAGTTACACTTCTGACCAACGTTTGCAAGACTCACCACATTCAGATTTAAGAAGAGCTAGAGCAGCAAATCTTTCAATTGTACCAACTACTACTGGAGCAGCAAAAGCTATTACCAAAATTTTTCCTGAACTAGAAGGAAAAATGGGAGGAGGTGGAATGCGAGTTCCTGTTCCAGATGGTTCTTTAACAGATTTAACTGTTGTGATGAAAAAACCATTAACAGTTGATCAAATCAATGAAGCAATGGAAATAGCATCTAATTCTTCTTTAAAAAACATTTTAGCTTATACAGATGAACCTTTGGTTTCAATAGACATTGTTGGAAATCCTCATAGTTGCATTTATGACTCAGAATTAACAAGTGTCATAGGTAACATGGTTAAAATCGTAGGCTGGTATGATAATGAGGCTGGTTACTCAAATAGATTAGTAGAGTTAGCAATTAAATTATAGTTGAATTGACTAGACCTAAATAGTCGATACAGATTTAAAGTAAAAAACCCGAGTTAAGAACTCGGGTTTTTTATGTTTATTTATTTCAAGTTATCTTATTTTTGTTTGAAAATCCATCCTTTAACACCAATAGTTTTTGATTCAGTAATTGCTTCTCTTTTAGAAGTATATGAACCTATACTAACTATATACATTTTATCAATTTTCCCTAATAATTTAGCATCCAAACCTTTTGCAATCATTTGATTAACAAAATTTGCAGCATTTGCTTCAACTGAGAAAGAACCACCAATAATATGATATTTTCCTCCTGTTGAACTTGTCACAGGTGTAGAAACAACTGGTGCTTGTTTAGAAGTTGCTTTTGGTTTTTCAATAGATTTAACCGTTGGTTTCACTTCTTCTACTTTTGTTGAGGCTTTTTCTTCCATTGCAGGGACTGAAACCTCTTCAATATCAGCTGTTTCAACAACTACCTTCGTAGAAGATTCTTCTGCTGAAGAAATATCTTCAGTCAATTCGATGTTTTTATTATTCTCAGCTAATTCTTTTGGTTCAACTAGCTTTGGTGAAGAAATGTCACCAGAATTGTATAAGATAATCCCCAAACCTCCAATAAGCCCAACTGAAATAATACTTATTGCAATAAGTATTGAAGATTTTTGATTTGGAGTTTTATGAACTACAAAAGCTCTTTTTGATTCTTTAACTTTTTTCTCTTTTTTAGCTGTTGGTTTTACTTTTTCTTTTGTAACTTCAGACTTCGAAGATTCCTCTTCTTTTGTCTCTTCAGGCATACCTTTCATTGCTAATTTTTCCATTCTTTCAGCTAAACGCCTTTCTCGTTCAGCTTCACGCTCAGCATTTTTAATTTTTTTAGCCTCTAATTCTGCTAGTGTTAATTCTACTTTTGGTCTCGGTGAAACTACTAATTCGGTTTGAACTGGAGCAATCACTTCGGGACTATTTATTTCTTCTTTAATTTCGACTTTTGGCTCGATAACTGTTCGAACTTTTTTCTCTTTAACCTCAGCTAATGGCTTTACAATTTCAGATTTTGGTAAAAGTTCATCGTAATTTTCTAACAAAACACCATCTTTCAATAATTCAATATTCCCTTCATTTCGAATTGCAAGGATGTGTTTTTCTCCTATATTAATTTCTAAATCTTTATTTGAATTAATTGTAATTCCTTCTATGTCATTTTGATAACCGTTTGAAGGTTGTTCAGTCGTATTTACTTCTATATCTGGAACTTCATTCTTAATTTCTTTATCTTGTTCTAAAGATTCTTGAATACTTTTATGCTCCAGGTCGATTGAATCTGAATCTTCTAGAGAAACTATTTCTTCAACAATTTGGTTTGTTAATACTTCATTCTTTATCTCTGAAGGCATTGAACCATCCCAATTTCTAAAAATAATTTCCCCTGATTTATCTTTTAAAAATGTCCCAAATTGAAACATATCATAAGATTCTCCTCTATCTAATACTGCTTGAACATCTCTAACATATTTTGATATTAAGTTTTTAGCATCATTTAATTCAAAGCCTTCTTTTTCAGAAATATAAGCAGCTAATTTGCCGTCATCGTATTTTAGAAATGGCATGAACATTATTTCACCTGTTGAGTGATTTGTTATAGTTAAAGCACCCAAATCAGGTATAATTATCGTGTTTACTTCCTTTAATAATAACAATAAGTATTTATCCATATCAGTGAAATTTTAATTTTTAGCGAATGGGAAAGTACAAAAATTATTTAAATAATTCTGAAAATTGAAAAGTTTCATTCAATCTAATTCCAGATGGTGTCGATTGAAGTGTACAACACTCATTGACACTGTCGTGTTCTAAAAATAAAACGTATTCATTTTCAGCCGCTTTATTTAAAAATTTTGATTTTTCATCTAATGTTAATAATGGTCGAGTATCGTAACCCATTACATAAGGTAAAGGTATATGACCTGTACTTGGCAATAAATCAGCCATAAAAACCAATATTTTTCCTTGATATTTAATATGAGGAATCATCATACTTTCTGTATGCCCATCCACAAAAAGAACATCCATTCCTTCAAAAACGTTTTCGGTATAATCTCCTTTTCGATTGATAAATTTTAACTGACCACTTTCTTGAATTGGCAAAATATTTTCAGATAAAAACGAAGCCTTTTCGCGAGCATTTGGCTCTGTTGCCCATTTCCAATGATTCTCTGTACTCCAGTAATTTGCTTTTTTGAATACAGTTTCAAATCCTGTTTGATCTTTGTTCCATTTTACACCTCCTCCACAATGATCAAAATGTAAATGTGTCAAAAATACATCTGTAATATCATCATGCGAGAAACCTAATTTATGAAGATTAGAATCTAAACTATCAGATCCATTTAAATGAAAATGCGAAAAAAACTTTTCAGATTGTTTATCACCAATACCTGTATCAATTAATATAAGCTTATCCCCATCTTCGATCAATAAACTTCTCATCGACCAATTACAAAGATTATTTTCATCTGCTGGATTTGTTTTTTGCCACAATGTTTTAGGTACAACTCCAAACATTGCACCACCATCTAACTTAAAATTTCCTGTATTTAAAGTATGAATTTTCATTCGCTTATTTAATTTTAGTATAAATGTATATTTTATCTGTCGAAAAACTAAATTTTTCGGTTGGTATATAATTTATTTTTGGTGCTTTTAAACCATCTTTAAAATTTGTATTTCCAACAATTACTCTCGCCTCATCCCAAGAATGATCAACGATAAAATGTTGCAATGTTTTACTTCCACCTTCAATAAAAACAGATTGAATATTTAATTCATAAAGTATCTTTAAAATCGAATCTGTATTCAAATCATTTAATTTTACCCATTTACAATTTGCCGTTTCTTCTGATTTTATTTTATTTAAAATAATCGTTTTCGCATCCGAATTAAAAATATTTGAATCGCTTGAAATTTTCAATTGACTATCGATTAATATTCGAATCGGATTTTTACCATTTACTTCTCTTACAGTTAAACTTGGATTATCGTTTTCAACTGTTTTTCTTCCGACTAAAATTGCTTGTTCTTCAGAACGCCATTGATGAACTAAAATTTGTGTTTCTGGTGAACTAATCCAATTTACACCTTTCGAAGCTTCATCTCTATTTTTATCTAGAAATCCATCTTTCGTTTGTGCCCATTTTAAAATGATGTATGGGCGTTTCTTTTCGTGAAAAGTAAAAAATCGTTTATTTAAAATCCTACATTCTTTTTCTAACACACCTACAACCACTTCTATTCCAACATCTGTCAATCGTTTAATTCCTTTTCCTGACACTTCTGAAAAAGTATCTAAACAACCTATTACTACTTTTTTAAATTGATATTGAACAATTAAATCAGCACAGGGAGGTGTTTTACCGAAATGTGCACATGGTTCTAACGAAACATAAATAGTAGCTTTTTTTAAAGAATCTTTATCTAAAACTGAATTGACAGCATTCACCTCTGCATGGGCTTGTCCATACTCACGATGATATCCTTCACCAATAATTTTTCCATTCAATACTATTACAGCACCAACCATTGGATTAGGTGCTACATTACCTTCACCTAATTTAGCTAATTCAATACATCGTTGCATGAAAACTTCATCTTTCACCATAATGCGAATATACTGAAATGTATTTCTAAAATAATTGAAATAAAAAAGATAATTCTTCATTTTTAAAATTCCACTATCTTCGTATTTATGAAAACATTCACACGAGAAGAAAAATTTAAACATTTATTCAGCTTACCTGTTATAGTTGCAGCACTTGGCTATTTTGTAGATATCTATGATTTATTACTTTTTGGAATAGTAAGAATTCCGAGTTTAAATAGTATGCACCTAAACCCTGATGAAGCTGGTAGTTTAATAAACAATTGGCAGATGTTTGGACTATTATTAGGCGGAATACTTTGGGGGATTATTGGTGATAAAAGAGGGAGATTATCTGTATTATTTGGTTCAATTTTAGTATATTCTATAGCTAACATTGCTTGCGGCTTTTTACCATCTATCAATTTCATGGATAAAACATATGCATATGCGGGATTAAGATTTATAGCTGGAATTGGACTAGCAGGAGAACTTGGAGCTGGAATTACACTTGTTTCAGAATCACTTCCTAAAGAATTAAGAGCAATTGGAACTTCGTTAGTAGCCGGTTTTGGTTTATTGGGAGCCGTTGTTGCCAATTTCACAGTGAAACTTTCAGGTGATTGGACATATGCTTACATTATAGGTGGTGGATTAGGCTTGTGCCTATTAATATTAAGAATTGGAGTTATTGAATCAGGTATTTATAAAGATATCCATCAATCAAAAAATATTCAAAAAGGGAATTTCTTTTCATTTTTTACTAATTGGAATCGCTTTAAAAAATATATGCGATGTATTGGAATTGGTTTACCTACCTGGTTTTGTATTGGGATTTTAGCTTTCTTTTCTGACCAGTTTGGAAAAGCATTAGGTATTAAACAAGCTGTAGATCCATCACAAACTATTATGTGGGCATACATCGGTATTTCTGCTGGAGATTTTTTTAGTGGCTTTTTAAGTCATTGGCTAGCTTCTAGAAAAAAAGCAATTGTATCAATGATGATCTTCACATTAATAGGTGTATTCCTTTTACTTTTTAGTGGAATTAAAAGTGCAGAGTCATATTATTTTTATTGTGTTTGGCTTGGAATTGGCACAGGATATTGGGCAATGTTTGTAACTGTAGGTTCAGAGCAATTTGGCACAAATATTCGATCTACAGCAACCACTACCATCCCGAATTTTGTGAGAGGTACAGTAATCCTTATGACATTAGGATTTAATTTCTTTAAACCAAGCATAGGTGTAATATTAACTGCATCAATTATTGGTTTTATAGCCTTTTTTATCGGAATATATTCTACTCTTACGATTGAAGAAACGCATGATAAAAATTTAGACTTTACTGAGTAAATATTTAATTTATCAACTTGTATTATCATAAATAAGCTAAATGTTGTCAGCTTATTTTAGGACGGGATAAAAAAAACTAAAAAGGCCGTCAATAATTTGACGACCTTTAAAATTTAATCAAAAGATAGATTAATGTTTCGCTAAATAATCAGCGACTCCATCAAAACTAGCTGTCATTCCAGCATCTCCTTTTGTCCAGTTTGCAGGACAAACTTCACCATTTTCTTCGAAAAATTGTAATGCATCAACCATTCTTAAAGCTTCATCAACGTTTCTTCCTAATGGGAAATTATTTACCAATTGGTGCATAACAACTCCATTTTTATCAATCAAGAATAAACCTCTGTAAGCGATCATTGGACCATTTGCAGTTAATTTACCTTCCATATCGTATTCGTATTCACCAGCTAAAACACCATATGCTTCAGAAATAGTTTTGTCAGTATCAGCGATAATTGGATAAGTTACTCCTTGAATACCACCTTGTTTTTTAGGAACTTGTAACCATCCCCAGTGAGACTCTTCTGTATCTGTTGAAGCAGCAATAACTTTTGCTCCTCTTGCTTCGAATTCAGCTAATTGTGCTTGAAAAGCATGTAATTCAGAAGGACAAACAAATGTGAAATCTTTTGGGTAAAAGAATAAAACCACTGGATTTTTTCCAATGAATTGATCTAATGAAAAATCTTTAACGATTTCTCCTCCGTTTACTACTGCAGCCGCTTTAAATGACGGTGCTTTTTTTCCTACTAAAACTCCCATGTTTATTTTATTAATTATGATTATTAAAATTTTCTCGTCCAAATTTAATGATAAAGCATTAATTAATTATTACGCCAGCCATTAAACATTTAATTTGTTTTCATTATATAAATTATCATTGTAAGAACTATTCATTATTAAATCTGAAATAATTTCAGATTCAAAAATTCTTTTTACTTCTACAACATATTTTTTTTGTTTTTGTTTTAATAATTCTATTTCATCATTTTCATTATTTGAAGCATTATAAAACTTTTTTTTATTTGGCCAAAGTGCATAACCTAAAAATAAATTTGAATCTACCTTTTGCAATCTAGAACCTAAACTTCCTTCAAACTTATAAATCAAATTAGTCAACTCTTGCCAACTTTCAATAAACTCAAGTTCAAATTCAGAATCAATTTTGAATGAATAAATTACTGAAAAGTTATTTGAATTTTCCATTAATAAAAATTTATGCTACAAAGATGAATATTTTATTCATATTGTTATTATTGATTATATTTATATTTCAATAGATAATATTTATGATTACAATCCAACAGATGAATTACATACTAGCTTTAAATGATTTACGTCATTTTCAGCGTGCAAGCGAGCAATGTTTTGTAACACAACCTACTTTATCCATGCAAATAAAAAAAGCTGAAGATGATTTAGGTTTTCAAATTTTTGATCGATCGACAAATCCTTTGTCGCTGACAAATTTTGGAATAGAATTTATTCCAATAATTCGAGATATTACAAATGATGTTTCTAAAATTGAACATCTAACTAAATCAATGAAAGGACTTTATACAGAAAAAATTAGAATTGGAATTATACCGACCATTTCCGCATACCTGGTATCTGATATGTTTAAAAATTGGAAAGAAGAATTGATAAATTCACAAGTCATAATAAAAGAATTGAAAACGGAAGATTTATTAATCGCCATCGAAAAAAAAGAAATTGATTTAGGAATTTTAGCTGGACCAATAAATGAAACCAGTTTAAGAACTAGTCCGATATTTAAAGAAGAAATAAAAGCATATATCAAAAATCATAAAGATTCAAAAATTCTATCGAGTTCATTGAGTAAATTACATCCTTGGTTGTTAAGTAAAGGAAACTGTTTAAGAACTCAGATGGTACATTTTTGTAGTATTCAAACTGAAAAAGAAGATAATTGGAATTACGAAGGGGGCAACATTGAACTTTTAATTCGAATGGTTAATGAAAACGGTGGATATACACTTATTCCAAGTGAATTAGAACGGATTCTTAACCTTAAACCAACCGATTGTATTCAAATTTATTCAGATGGTGTCAATGAAAATCCAGCTCGCGAAATTATCGCTATTTCACCAAACAGATCATCGAAATGGAATTCAATTGAAAAGATAATTCGCTCTTGCCAACATTTTTACAATAAAAATGAAAACAAAAATCTAAAAATATTGGATTGGAAATAGTTATTACTCAAAACGCATTTTAGTTATATTTAACCGAGATTATATCGTTTGATAATGTGACTGGAAACTCTCTTAAATTTTTAGATGCAGGAGTAGTAATTACTTTTCCACTTAAATCAAAAGTACTTCCATGTAAACCACAAACAAAAGATGATTTAGTTGCTATTAATGAATTATCTTGGTGTGTACATTTTAATTCAAAAGCCTTAAATGTATTATCTTTTTGTTTCACTACGGCCACCTGATATTCCAACGACTTATCTTTAATTATCACCATATTTGAATCCGTTAAGAAAGAGGAAATAGGAATGTTTAATTCTCCATTTGATAAAGTGGTAGAATAATAATTTAATGGAGCACATCCCTCTAATGAAGATACAACCAATGAAATACCTACGATACTCGCACAAAGCTTACAAGACTCTCTTAAAAAACCTCTTCTATCTGTATTCATATGATTAAAAACTATATCCTATTCCTAAATTAAGGTAATGTTGTTCTTTAACAAATGGTTGACTTTGAGGATATGGATTTACACCCAAAGATTGATTCTGACTTCCAGTTAATCTATAATAGTAATCAGCTTTTACAATGACTCCTTTATGTGGTTGAAATGAAATTCCAGCCACTAAATACTGTTGATTAAGAAGATTATTTTCGATCCCGTTTTCTGGCAATTTCAAGTTAAGATCTAGATTTTCGTATTTAGCAAAAATCGTGAAATTTTTATCTGTTTTATGTAATAAATTGTAACCTATTTCACCATAATAACCAAGTATTTGTTCAGGTGTGTTATTAGCATATGCTCTATTAATTTCAAAAGCATTTGAGATATTTACCAATGAAGCTAATGCTTTAACTACAAAACCTTTATTTCTATATTGAACGTTTGCCTCAATTAATTCAACAGGTGTTCCGAACGAACCGTAATCTAATTGTAAGCTATCAGCTTCTTGCTTTGTCAAACCAGCACTACCTCCTAAATATCCTGAGAGTTGAATTCTAAAATGACTTTTAAAATATAATAGTGAACCATTTAATGCTAAACAAGAAGCATTTGCACCGCTCCCTTCATATCTTCCACCTCTAATGCCTGATCCACTTTCGAAACCAGCACTATTTAAACCATTCATTAATGCTAGAGTGTAATTTAATCCAGGAATTCTGATGCTTGTTCCGTAGTATCCTA
>CALPUT020000033.1 GCA_943326825.2 Chryseobacterium gleum
AGTAATTTCCGCTTTTTTCATACCTAAAATTGAACCATTTAGGTAGATATTCTCTCTTCCTGTTAACTCTGGATGAAACCCCGTACCTACTTCTAATAAAGAAGCAACTCTGCCTTTGATCTTTACAGAACCAGTTGTTGGTGCGGTAATTCTTGATAACACTTTCAATAATGTACTTTTTCCTGCACCATTTCTTCCAATGATGCCTAACACATCACCTTGATTCACCTCAAAATTGATATCTTTTAATGACCAAACATAATTAGAATTTCCAGTCTGCGTTCGATCATTGGATTCACCTAATTTCAATAATGGATTTTCTTTACCACGAATTGCACTCCACCATTTAATTAAATCATCACGCATGGTTCCGGTCCCCACAGCACCTAATCGATATTGTTTGGATAGACCTTCAACTTTTATTAATGTGTTCATAATGTTAAGATTGAGATTCAGATTGAGATTGAGATTGAGGGAAAGATTCAGACTGAGGTTGAGATTGAAATTCAGGCTGAGATTGAGAATTAATTAATTCATATATTGCTTTACTTTCTGATACTTGTCCTTTAACAGTAAATTGTTTTAAAAGGTATGATTTTACCTTGTTAATATCGTGAATTACAATTTTACTTTTTTCAATTATTAATTTCACTTCATCTTCTTGAAAATATGCAACCTTTACGCCATAAAGCAACAAACTATTTGTTTCAAAGGCAGAACCTCTTGAATAATCATAAAATTTAGCTTTATCCTTATTCCCTGTTCTACCAAAAGCTTCTGCAATATTTGCTGAAATACTTACAGAAGCTCTTCGAAGTTGAGATGTTAATCCATAATCTTCGCTTTTAGGTAATGAATTCGATATACGAAAAACATCTTCTCCTATTTCTATAGCTTTTTGCCAAACTGGCATATCTGTAAAATCGTTATAACTCATTTTTCTTTATTTTGAGATTGAGGTTGAGGTTGAGATTGAGGCTAAGGTTAAGATTGAGGTTGAGAAAATATTATCCTTTACCTTATTCTTAACCTTATCCTTTACCTTAATCTATTCTTATCCTAAACCGTATCCATAAATGTCTTCTCTGTCTTATTGAATAAAATTATCCCAACAAATAGCAATACAAACATACAAACTGCACTATAACCTAAATCTCCAAGATTAAACTGCCCATGATTGGTGAACCCATACCTAAAAGCTTCTATTATAGGCGCAATAGGATTGTACTCAATAAACGCTTTAAATTGTGGTGGTATAGCCGATAATGGATAAATTACGGGGGTTATATACATCAATAAAGTAACACCAAAAGAGATAAAATAAGTTAAATCTCGATATTTAGTAGTTAAAGATGATATTATTATACCAAGCCCCAAGGAAATCCCAGCAATAAGAACAACATAAATAGGGAATAATAATACAGTGCTATTACCTGCTACAGCTCCTTTATAAAAATAATATGCGTATAAGCACAAAAATAAGCCTAGCTGAATAAAAAACTTTAGTAAATTCGATATGACGATTGATATGGGAGACACCATTCGAGGAAAATAAACCTTCCCAAACAAACTTGCATTAGAAGTAAAGGTAGCAGAAGTAGCTAAAAAACAGGATTGAAAATAATTCCATACTGAAGTGCCAGCTAAATAAAACAAGGGTGCTGGAACTTCATCAGTTGAAATACCAGCAATATTATTAAATACAAATGTATATACATACACAGTAAACAAGGGGGCTAAAAAAAGCCATAACGGGCCAAGCAAAGTCTGTTTATTTGCTGATATTATATCCCTTTTCACAAAAATCCAGATTAGATCTTTGTAATTATATATTTCTAATAAATTAATTTTAAACAACTTATCTCTTGACTTTATTTCAGAAAAATTATTATTTGACATTTAATTAATTTTTTAACTTAAATAAAGATATATATATTCTATAAATTTTCTTAAAAAAATTTAATTTACCATATTTATTTGAGAATATAAAAATGGCACAGTCAAAATAATATTCCTTTTTAGATGAATATCTAAATTTATTAAATAAAAGTTTATCAAAATTATTCAAAATCAATAGATTTATAACTGATGAAAATTTATAGTTGAATTCTTTATTGATCAATTTATACGTTTTAATCATTTTTTTTAAATTCCAAATTATTTTTGAACCGCTAAAAGTATTTGTTATACCTGATTTTCTAATATTATAAACAGACATTATCTCAGACATACGATAAGCTTTTCCATAATGAGCTAGTATAGAGTATAACATTATATCTCCTGTGATTACATTTCTTAAAATCTTAGCACTTTTATTAATCAATTCTGAATTATTTCTAAATATTAATGATGATGTATGAAAAGGGTATTCAGAAATCAATAACTCTTCAGATTCATATTCGATCTTTTCTGCAATATTCTTAAACTTACTCAATGTTAACTCTTGCACCACAGTTTCATCCCAAATTTTCACTAAAGTTTCGTGACCTATAAAAAAGTATTCATTGTTTTTTTCAAGAAAATCAACTTGTTTTTGCAACTTATAAGGATCTATCCAATAGTCATCACCTTCACAAAGAGCAATGTATTTACCTTTAGCTTTAGCAAACATAATTCTTGACACGCTAGAGGGATCTTTAGAAAATTGATTATCTGTTTGATAGATATTATTAAAAAGATTAGGGTAATTCAATTCAAATTCTTTTACAATCTCAAGAGTTTTATCCGTTGAAGCATCATCATGGACAATAATTTCGAATGAAAAATTTGTTTTTTGTGATAGAAAACTATATAAAGTTTTTCTAATGTACTCTTCATGATTAAAAGTAGGACATATAATTGAAACTAAAGGCTCATTTATTTTTTCCATACTTTAATCAACTAAATCAAACTTCATAGTATGAACATCTACATTTTTTGTTTTATCACACTTAGCTAGAATATTATATTTTATAGGAAATAAATTTCTATCAGGTGTATTTAACTTGTCAATTTCTATAATTTCAAAATCCTTTAAAAGTACTTTCCATCCAAATTCTGTAATTCTCCAACAATCAGGAGCTGGTCCGTGAATTCTCCAATTCAATGGAGCGGACAATAATAAGTAACCATCATGTTTTAATATTCTGCGTAATTCTTCAATTGCACTAAAAGGATTGATTGTATGCTCTAGAATTTCTAAACAAGTGATTATATCATATGTTGAGTCTGTGATATGTGGATTATATTTTGTCAAATCCCCTATAATATCTGGATTATAATCAGATACTATATCTAAAGTTTCTATATTACAATTTTTAAACATTTTTTGAACCTCAGACCTTTTTTGTGGCCCAACTTCTAATAATCTCATATTAGTTTGTGAGATTTTTAATGAACAACGTTTGATAAAATCATTTACATGATCTCTTGCAATTTCAAATGTGTCATTGTCGAATTTTGAAGGTAATGTCATTTTTATCTTAATTTAATTTTAGTTATTATCTTATTTTTATTTTAAATAAACCACCTGCTAATGGCTCAAATTTTAAATTATCTTTTGCAGTAGTAATAAATAGAATATCCATATTTTTTCCACCAATACAGCATGAAGTTACATTATTACAAGGTAATATAATTTCAATTATTTTTTTACCAGTTTTTGGGTTCCATTTACAAACTTTTCCACCTCCCCATTCTGCAACCCAAATCATATCATCAATATCTACACACATACCATCTGGATATCCTTCTCCATCAATTTCTATGATATAGCTATCAAAAATTGCTTCTCCAGTATTAATGTTGTAACTATATTTTCCTACTTTTTTTGTTGGAGTATCAATAAAATATAATGTATCTCCTAGACTTGAAAACCCAAGACCATTAGATATAGTTGTTTTTTGAATAATAGAATTGAAACTTTCCTCACTAAAAGATATTAACTCACCTTCCCCTTTAAAATCTTTTTTTTCACCTTTTGTTCCAATTAAAAATCTTCCTACAGCATCCAATTTACCATCATTATATCTCATCTCAATATTTTTAAGATAAGAACCTAACAAAACTCGCAAACCAGTTTTAGGATTTATATTATAAATACCAGATTTTTCAGCAGATAATAAAAACCCATCATTTTTAACAACAACGCAACCAACTTGACCATCAGTTTTAAATGATTTTATTTCGGATGTAGTCATGTTGATCGAATAAATTAAACATTGTTCAATTGAAACAAAATATAAAATTTGCTCTTTATTATCCCAACATGGACCTTCTAAAAGTGAAGATCCTGCATAAAAAACAAGTTCTAAATTCGCGTTATTATACGGTAAGTCCATAATCATTTAAAAGATTTCTTATATTATTATTGTTGTAATGAGTTACCTTGAATATTTTAGTTGAATGAACGCCATAATCCAATAATTGCTGATTTTTTATTTTAGCAACAGATTCATCAATATATGCAACTAATACAGCATCATATTCTATATTACTAACTGAACTTACTGGGTTTACATTTAAATTCAATATTAAATATTCTTGAAACAAATCGTCTAACCAAGCCACAACATTATATTTTTTTTCTTTTATTAAGCGATGGTGTAGATGTTGACCAAATGTACCTGCTCCCATTACTATTATTCTAGAGCCTAAAGGTATTTTGCCAAATGGAAATAAATTATCTGAAGAAAGCAAGCTTTTAGCAGTTAAGTCTGTTCTAACCGTTAACAGGCTTAATAAAAAAAGATCAAGTTGAGGTAGTAATAAAGATGCGAATTTTGTTTCATTGAATTTATTTCTTAAAAAATGATATAAAAGATTATATTTTTCAATATCAAGGTATGTTAACTCCCTTGTTTTTACCATTGAATCAATTCTTTGTCTATATCTATAGTGGGTTGAATTTGAAATATAAATGGCATTTGCATCTAACAAAGTAGGATATGAACAAGCAGCATCTTCAGCCATAAAAATCATATTACTAACCGCCATTTGATTTTTATAAAGGACCTCCCTTTTGAACAATTTATTCCATAAGTATGAATAAATACCGAATTGAGAAAACGAACCAGTATTTAACATTTTTGAATAAAAAACATTTTCTAATTTTTTATCCTTGTATAATCCTATTGGCAAATTATTATATAATACTTCTACCACTTTGTTATTCAATTCTTCTTTATGCCCAGCAACAACAATATCTACATTATATTTTAAAACATCGTTTATCAAAACTTCATACATTTCAGGTTCTATCCAATCATCTCCATCTACATATCCAATATAACTTCCTGTAGATATATTTAATCCTGTCTTTCTTGCACTTACTAATCCTTCATTAAGTTTATGAATAACCTTTATTCTTTTATCCAATGAAGCATAATAATCACAAATGACAGCACAATTATCAATAGAGCCGTCATTGACAAGTATAATTTCTAAATTAGTATATGTTTGACCAATAATACTTTCTATGCATTGTGGTAAATATTTTTCCACCCCATAAATTGGTACGATTATACTGATAAGATTGTTATTATAATGCATTATTAATAAATAAACAATTAAATATATTCTCCTGCTGTTACACGAATATTTGAGCCAGTAACCATTGAAGATTCATCTGATAATAAATAGGTGAAAGCAGGAAGATGATCTTCAGGAGTCAACATTCTTCCCATAGGTAAAATTGACGCACCTAATTCTAAAAGTTGTTCAACTGACATACCATTTTTTTTCCTTAATAAAATTTCCCCATCAGTAGGTGTCCAACCCATTGTAATAAAATTACAACGAATTTTATCCACCGCATAATTGTGAGATATGTGCTCAAACATGGTAAATAAAGCGCCTTTAGATATGGCATAAGGTGCTCTATCCTTTTGACCACTCCAAGAATGAGCAGAGCCTACAAGTACAATAGAACCACCCCCAATTTTATTCATACATTTTATAGCATTTTGTACACAAAAAAAAGCAGATTTTATATTAATATCCATCACATCATCATAGGTTTGTTCGTCACAATCAATCACAGATGCTATTGGTGTGATTCCAGCATAATTTACAAAGCCATCAATATTACCAAATTTACCCTCTGCAATATCAAACAATTTTTTGCAATCATTTATATTTTTCAAATCAGATTCTACAAATAAAATATTATTTGAATTTTCCTTATTTTCATTTAATATATTCAAAGCGGCAATTTTATCCCTTCCTCCAAAAACCACATTGGCTCCCTGATTAAGACATTCCTTAATTAAAGAACGACCAATTCCCTTTGTTCCACCTGTTATTACTATTGTTTTATTTTGTAATCTATTCATTTATGTTTTTTAAACTGCATATAAAATTGCGTCAACACCAAGTTTGTTATGTATTCTAAAATAAAATTTATAATCATTACGAATCGACTTTATAAAATTAAACAACCTATAAAGATCAATTTGCTTATGGTAAATACTTATTGCAAGTTTTGGTTTATTGAACGATATTGTATTTATTGAGCCGCACAATGCTTCAAATTCAGCACCTTCAATATCCATTTTAATAAATGAAGCAAAATTTCCACAAATATTATCTACAGTATCAACTTTAATTAAATTTGAATCTATTTCTGAAATATTGGTGATTATTTTAGATTGGTCGTCATTAAGATTAAAGGTTAGTTTATCTTTTTTATTCCAAACACCAATATTTAATATACTAGTATTTGGTAAATTAACTGCTTTTTTTTCTAAAGACAAAAAATTATTTGAATCTGGCTCAACTGCGTAATATTTAGAATATCCGCCAATTTTTTTTATATAATTAAATAAGCTATCACCGTCATATGCTCCACAATCAACTACAACTTCTTCTTTAGATAAATTCAAAAAATCAGGAATGTAGTCCCAATTTACAACATTTTTATCAATATAATTCCAATCATTATTATATCTAGCAGTTAAATAATTACTAAAACCTTCCTTTGATTCTATATCTGACAAGCAATCAAATATTTCCTCCAAAGTTTGTTTATTTAAGGATATAAACTCGTCATCAATTGACATTTCAAACTCATGAATATCAAAAAAAGAAAATATTGTAGAAACTGAATCGTGTTTTTCATAATTATCTTTTAAATTAGGAAAACCATGTGCAATCAGAATATTAAACTTCTTATTTTTATAACATATATTTTCAAATGATTCCACTGTAAATTCATTATTGATTAATTTACCGATATCATTCAAATTATTTGAAAAAATACCAGCAATATTAACATTTAAAATTTTAAATCTTTTTACGAAAATTTCAGCACATTTACCAGCCCCCCATAATATCAATGGTAGATTTTCATTTTGAATTTCTAACAATGTTTCAACATTACTTTTCTTTTTATTCAGTTTTTCAATATTCATTTTAATATCTTAATTATCTTGCTAAATAACCTCCATCAACTGGCAATACAACACCAGTAATATAATCACTTGCTTCACTTGCTAAAAAAACTACTGCCCCCTTTAAATCATTGCCATTTCCCCATCTTTTTTTAGGAATTCTTAATAATGCTTCTGCATTTCTAACAGGATCATTTATTAAAGCAACATTCATTTTTGTATCCATGTATCCGGGTGCAATCGCATTTACACAAATTCCTTTTGAAGCCCAATCATTTGATAAAGCTTTTGTTAATTGAGCAACACCCCCTTTAGATGCTGCATATGCAGGAATAGTAATTCCACCAAAAAAACTATTCATTGATGCTACATTAATAATTTTACCAACACCTGATTCCAACATTATTTTTCCTGCAAGTTGGCAATATAAAAACATTGCAGTAAGATTAATAGAAATAACTTTGTCCCATTCTTCAATTGGAAATTCTTCGCTTTTATAGCGTCTTTGAATACCCGCAGAATTTACTAAAATATCAATTTTTCCACCTAGTATTTTAATTGCTTCATCAAATGATTTATAAATATTATTTCTTTGAGAAATATCTGTTATTATATAATCAAAATTTAAATTTCTTTCCTTGAATTTTTCAGATATTTCTTTCAATGATTCATCAACATCAATAGCAACAACTTGGGTGCCATTTTCAATAAGTGCTTCCAACATACTAAACCCTAAATCACCGGCAGCACCAATAATTAATGCCTTTTTACCTTTAATATCAAACATATTATTTTTAATTTTAAATTGTTAACCCATGAACATTCCTCCGTTAACATCTAGTACCGCTCCAGTTGTAAAACCAGACTCTTCTGATGCGAAATAACAAGCAGCTGATGCAACTTCTTCAGGCAAACCAAAGCGACCTAGTGGAAATCTGGTTATTAATCTGTTAAATGTCTCTGAATCATACGCCTTTGACATTTCTGTAGTAATTGTACCAGGGGCAATGCAATTTACGGTAATTCCTTTTTGAGCTAACCTTCTTGCAAAACCATATGTTAATGATATTACACCTCCCTTTGAAGCTGTATAAGCTAATCCATTTTCATATCCACCCATTCTACCAGCATTCGAAGAAATATTTATTATTCTTGCACATTTGCTTTTTTCTAAATATGGTAATGCTTGTTGAATTGTAAAAAAAGTACCACTTAAGTTAACTGACACAATATTATCCCAATGCTCCATCGACATATCTTCAATATTAGATAAATCTAATATTCCTGCTGAATTTACAAGCACATCAAAGCTATTGTATTTTAAATAAATTTCACTAAAAGTACTTTTTATAGATTCTAAATTTCTAACATCGCAACAAAATCCATCGCAATCTAATCCTAAAGTTTTAAATTCTGATAATGCATTATTTACATTTGAAATATTTGAACTCAAAACTATTACATTCATTCCATTCTCAGCAAATGTTTTAGCTATTGTAAATCCAATACCTTTTGTCCCACCTGAAATTATTGCTGTTCTATTTTTTAAAGTAAACATGATATGTTATTTAATCTTTTATAAGAATATTTTTATTTGAAATATCAAAAATATTTATATTTTTTTTATAATATGATATCCTATCATTTAATTGATTTTGATTATCACAAATCAAATATAAGCGAGCAATAACCTGTGCTTCTGTACCAATCATTTCTTTTGATATTTTATCACCAACAAATAAACGTTGCACAATTCTTATAACATTAGGATCGTTTACAATTTCGTCAATTCCTGTTATCTCTCCAATTTCTCCTTCTTTGGCAAGAAACCAAATTGTTGAAGTAAATTTATTTTTAAAATATGGATCATTTAGATTTTTTAAATCATCTTCCCCCATTGAACCTGTTAAGGCAAAATTGATTAACATTGCTTTATGATCAAAACCACAAACAGCCTCAATTGGAATATTGGGAGCTTCTCCTTGTAACCTAAAACCTGGGTCATATAAATAAATGTTTTCATTATCAACAAATGCTGAAATCATAAAAACACCATTTTTAACATTCATATCAATAAACATTGAAATCATCTTTTGATGTAAAGTGTTAAAATATAAATCATTATATTTTGAAGGGTAATTTGCCCCAATACAAACCCTACTTACATCTCCTTGTTTATCAGTTGTGAATCTGTCGGCTATAGCTGATACATATATTTCTCCATCTTTAAAAGTATAATAAATAAATATATCATCACATTGCATAAAGCGTTCAATTAAAAAACTTTTTGTTTTAGAAAAGCTTTTGGCTTTTTCAACAGCAATATTTAATTCTATATCATTATGGCAAATTGACATTCCTTTTCCAGAATTAGCATCAGTAGGTTTTACAAAAACAGGAAAATTAATCTTTTCGATTTCGTTCTCTAAAAAATAATCATTGTAATTAGGTATAGTTTTTATAGCATAACGTTTACATAATTCGTTAAATTTTTGTTTATCCGTAAAATACTCACATTGTTCTTTAGTTGCATAACAAGGTAAACCAAGTTCATTACATACATCAAAATATGGCTGAATTAGTCTATCAGCAACACCAACTATAATACCATCTACTTTTTCTGTTTCACAAAGGCTTACTAACCCCTTCGCATTTAAACCATCAATATCATATGCTTTATTTGCATACTTCTTAGCTGGTGCATTTGGATTATGATCAGTAACTATAACAAATACGCCTAATGACTTTGCTGTTTCTATTAATGGAATCGTTTCTATATTAGCACCAAGTACTAAAATCCGTTTATTAAAATGCATTTTAATCACATTAAATAGATTTCTTTATAATTTTTACTATTTCAAGTATTTCTTTTTCTAAAACCCCATGATAAAGAGGTAAACATAAAATTCTTGAGGCAATACTTTCAGAAATTGGCATAAATATACCTTTTATATAATCAATTTTATTTAAAGATGGATAAAAATACCGTCTTGGAAAAATATCTTGTTGGTTTAATGCTTCTTGTACTTTTAACAAAGTAGTTTCATCTTGAAAAATAATAGGGTAATAACTGTAATTCCATTGGGTATTTACTCTTATTGCAAGGGGTTGGAGTATAGAAAAATCCAAATTTTGATTATAAAAATCAACTACTTGTTTTCTACCAGTAAGTATAGTTTCCATATAAGGTAAAACGGCTAATCCCATAGCGGCTTGTAATTCGGAAATTTTACCATTAATACCCAAACCATAAAAAGTATGTGGTCCACTGTGTCCAAAATTATGACTGTAAAGTAATAGGTGTTGTAAATGGGTATCTTTAGCAAATAAAGCACCTCCTTCTGCAGTATGAAATAATTTTGTTGCATGAAAGCTACAAGTACTTACATCTCCATATTCAAAGATTGATTTCCCTTTGTATTTCACACCAAAACAATGAGCTCCATCATAAATTACCTTCAAATTATATTTTATAGCAATACGCTCAATTTCTTCTATGTTACATGGATTTCCAAAAACATGAGTAGCCAAAATACAAGTTGTTTTTGAAGTAATGGCAGCTTCAATCTTCGTTTCATCAATCGTTAAATAGTCTGGATGAATATCAACAAATACGGGTGTGCAATTTTCCCATACAATTGCAGCAGAGGTAGCAACATAACTAAATGGAGTTGTAATAACCTCTCCTCCTTTAGCTAATAATTTTAATGCAATCTGTAGTGGAATAGTTCCATTATTTGTAAGAAGAATATTACTAACTAATAGTTTTTTCTTCAACTTCTCTTCTAGTTCCAAAACTAGCTCACCTCGATTAGTAAGCCATCCATTATTATATGCTCTTTGAACAAAAAATGTATACTCTTCAATTGGAGGTAAAAAAGTTTTAGTTACCGGTATAACTTTTTCCATTTTAATAATCTATTATTATTTAATTCTTTAAAACATTATCATTTTTATTCAACTTAACGAAATCTACGGTTAAAAATAATAAAAAAAACGGAATAACCGGAGCTTTAAACCTTACTAAAACTCCCAATAAACCAGATGTTACTCCAGCCATATACGCCATTAAAATCGCAAAGAAAAAAGCAAACACTAAAAATTCATTTTTTCGTATTATATTAATTTTTTGAAAAAAACCTCTTCTAAAAAAATTAAATGTTAGATACAAAAAGAACAAATCTTCCATACCATTAGCTATCATTGTTAAAGATCTAGCCTCCCATGGAAATGGTCGGTATATCCCTGCAATAATAGCAGCAGGCATAACTTTAATCATACCTTGTGCATTGTATTCCGTAATTCCAATATTATAACGTGTACCTTCATAAGTTTTGTTTGTTGCAAAATCTTTATTTAAGGCCGCTGCATCTTCCAATTGTTTAGAATTTGCTAATTGATTTCCTTGAAAAACGAAAAATAAAATACCCATCGTAAAAGATGAAAAACGAATCATATAAAATTTGAATTTATTTTTTCGATGTTTATTTACCAATCGAACTGTATAACTTAATGCCATTGGTAAAAATATAGTCGCCAACATAAATGATCGAATGTGGTATAACAAAAAACTAAAAACAATTAATGCTATCCAATTTTTTAGTTTTGTTTCTTTATCTAATGATAAAATATGAAATCCATGATATACAATGAAAATCGTTGAAAATAATACAACGGTATCTTTAGTCACCCCACTACACCAAAAACTTACAGAAGGCATCAACACAACTGCAATTGCAATATTTCTTTTGGTATGCAGTCCATAACTGTAAACCAACTCAAATAATTTCCAAGATGCTATTGATGAAATGTAAGCTAAAATTAAAGTTGCTACTAAATAACTCTTTATAGAAATAAACGATACTACACTCATTATTTTACTAATGAACCAACTATCTGGCTCACGGTAAATCCACCCTGGAGGTAATCCTGTTTGTAAATCGAAATGTTTGTAAAACATAGTTAAATCAGGAGTATTAAACAGCTCCTCAAAATACATGCTAGGATCTTTAAAAAATAAATTTTGCATTTTAATTGCTCCATCCCAATAAGCTAATGTATCTCCACCTTTTACGATTGTAATATAATAGACTGCATATACTAAACCCAATGCGATTTTCATCCAAACATTGGCCGTATAATACTCGGCATAATCTAATTCACGGTGTTTTTTCTTTTGAACATTTACAATTAGCATGAAAATAACAATTGCCAACAATGCCCAAGCGATATCTATAATGGAGAAATAATCAAGCTCAAATAAATCTGGCATTTTTTTTCAATACTAATTAGTGAAGTGGTAAAGATAGTGAATTTTTATTATATTTTTTGATTGGCAGATTGCAGATTACAGATTGGCAGATTGGCAGATTGGCAGATTGCAGATTAAATTAAATTGTTATTTGATTTTGGATTGTTTAGTCTTATTTCGGTTTAGGGCAACTCTTTATTAATATTTAGTCTCGCTAAGAAAATAAGGTTTCATAATTATTCATCTATTAAAGTGATGAGCTGATGATTTATATACACCTCTCTCTACCTACTTGCTTTTTGCTGAGCATATTTAACTCAACTAATTCCATTAATTTTTTGTCTGCTGTTTGTTTTTAAACCAAGTATATATTTATTTGAAACAACCTCCTTTATCTGTAAAAAAAAACAAAGAAAAATTAACGAATAACTTTATTAGTTATAATTCAAAGAGATATTTTCAATTCTATTGGTTAAAAATCTGATTTATTTTTAACCAATAGGGTTTTATGTTAAATGATGATGAACTTCTTCCGAAGTTTCGGAATCGCTCAGTCTGACACTTAGATGTTGCTTAAGCTGACTCTTTGGATTTTAACTACGAGTTGAGAATTATCGTTGTCACCTCCTTAATTTCACTGTTTTAACATTTAGTCTTCGCTAATATATTTGACTTTTAGCTTCTATTAAAGATTATCGTTGTCCTCCCCCTCGATCCCCCTTCAAAGGGGGAAGTAGATAAACTACATACGTTTGATGCAATTCAAGTTATGTGTCAACGATTTTGTTTCTGAGTGAATGATGCCTTGTTTGGTGAAGTGATCGATTCTTACTTGGCCGCTGGCGTGGATGATGTTTCCTTTTCCGTCTAAGATGCCGACGTGGGTGATTTTTCCTGTTTTGTTGTTGAAAAATGCTACATCGCCTTCTTGGATCTCGTCGAATTCAATTTCTAAACCGTGTTCTACTTGTTGTGAAGCGTCTCTTGGTAGATTGATGTCGTAAAAACGAAAAACTTGTTGTGTAAACCCTGAACAATCGATCCCAAAAGGTGATTTGCCTCCCCATAAATAGGGTGTATTCAAATATTCTAAAGCTGTTTCAAAAATCGAAGTGGGTATTTTTTCTATTTCTGATGAAATGTATTC
>CALPUT020000034.1 GCA_943326825.2 Chryseobacterium gleum
GCAGATGGAGTGGTGATTCAAGAATCAAGTTCGATTGCTCTTGCAAATGGAATGAATATGGATGTTTTATTTGATCAATTAGATTCGATTAAAAATAAAGTTCAGATTCCATTGGTTTTGATGGGGTATTTGAATCCAGTTTTGCAATATGGATTGGAGAAGTTTTTAAAACGATCTAAGGATTTAAAAATAGCTTCTATCATTTTACCTGATTTGAGTATTGAAATTTATGAGCGTTTTTATAAAAAGTTATTCGAGAAATATGATGTGCCAATGACTTTTTTAATAACTCCAACAACTTCGACTGAACGAATTGATAAAGTTGTCAACGCATCTTCTAAAAGCTTCGTTTATTTGGTTTCACAAACGAGTATAACAGGAAAAAAACAAGCATTGGATTCAAGTCTATTTGAGCGTTATTCTGAAATAAAGCAATTGTGTAAAAATGTTCCTGTTATGCTTGGATTTGGAATTTCCACAAAAGAAGATGTTGAAAATGCACATCAATCTTGCGATGGAGCAATTATTGGATCAGCTTATATTCGAAGTTTGATGGATGAAAAGGATTTATTAGCAGAATTGGTGCAATGATATTATTAGTCCAAAAACAACTAGATGTTTAAGCTTTTTTTGGAGCATTAATAATAAAGTCCTTTAAATAATAGGGTTCAAAATAAGCGACATCTTCAAATTCTTTGTATGTGAATTTTTGAAATGCTAAATCAACTTGACCAATTGCTGAAGAATGAATTGTTAAATCAGCAGTACAATTTCTAGCTTTCCAAATTTCTGCTAGTTTTTCAGCGCCATCTCCAAAATATATAAAAGGTTCAAATTCAGCATATGAATTTTCATCTAAAATATCAGCTGAAATTGGTTTTATCAATTCGTCTTTTGAATTAAAAATAGATGCATAAACTTCCATTCTTCTAGCGTCAATTAAAGGACATAAATTAATGTTTGAATGTTTTGATTTTGCAATTTCTTTTAATGAGGTTAGAGCATCAATAGCAATTAAAGGTATGTTTAAAGCGTAACATAATCCTTTTGCACAAGAAACGCCAATTCTTAATCCAGTATATGATCCTGGTCCTGAGGCAACCGAAACAGCGCTTAATTGATTTGGTTTAATGTTTTCTTTTCCAAGAACTTCTTCAATAAATAAAGTTAAATTTTCTCCATGCGAATAGCCATCTTCTTGATTTTCTTTTAAAGAAACAAGTTTTCCATTTTTTGATAATGCAACAGAACAAACTTTTGTAGCTGATTCAATATGAAGAATATAAGTCATTTATTTTTCTGTAATTTCTAATTTAAATCCAACGCCATGTATATTCAAAATTTGAATTGATTCATCTTCTTGAAAATATTTTCTCAATTTAGTGATAAATACATCCAAACTTCTACCAACAAAATAATCATCTTGTCCCCAAACAGCATTTAATACTGTTTCTCTAGGTACAACTTGATTTTTAAATTTAAGTAAAACTTTTAATATTTGAGCTTCTTTTTTAGTCAGCGATTTATTGAAATTATTGCTTTTTAATGTATAGTTTTCAGAATCAAATTTATAAGTTCCTAAATGAACTAATGTTTCTATTTCTATTATTTCAGTTTGAACGTTTACTCTTTTTAGTAAAGCTTTAACTCGTAATTGTAATTCCTCAACACCGAATGGTTTTGTTAAATAATCATCTCCACCAGATTTAAAGCCTTCCACTTTATCTTCAATCATGGATTTAGCCGATAAAAATAAGATGGGGATATCAGAATTTAATTTTCTTACATCTTTTGCTAATGAAAAACCATCTTTTTTAGGCATCATTACATCAAAAATGCACAAATGAAATATTTCATCATTAAACTTTTTGTATGCCTCAGCACCATCTCTACAAAGAGCAACTTGATAACCATCAGATTTTAGTTGGTCAGAAATCATAAACCCTAAACTAGAATCATCTTCAGCAAGCAAAATCTTAATCTTCATGGTTCAAATATTTAATAATTATTCAAATAAATAAAGATTTAATTGAATACTATATTTAAATGATAAAATTAACGATTATATAACAATTTTAGCTTAAATAAATAAGAGTCTTGAACTGGCGTCCAAAACTCTTATCAACTAATCAACCTAACCTAACCTACTACTACTTCAACAAATCTAGTAAAAAAAATAATAAGGTTTTCCGAAAATTTTTAGTTTTTTTAGTTTTCTTAAATTGTTACTTTAATAGATTATTATAAAATTTATCTTTTTAAAAGCTTAACTGTTCTATTATTTTTTTTAAAGTATTGTAAATCAATTAAAGTTTATCTATAGTCAATTAATTCGATCAAGTTGTAATTTGGATTATTCAAATAATTTATAGTTAGGCATCCAATATTATCATTAATTTTGTTTACATTGTGGTAACATTAAATAATTAATAAAATGGTTTCAATTCTTATAATTGACGACGAAGATGATATCAGAGATATTCTAAAATACAATCTTGAAAAGGAAGGTTTTTATATAAGAGTTGCTTCAAATGGTGAACAAGGTCTTAAATTGATTCAACAATCAATTCCAGATCTAATTATTCTTGATGTTATGATGCCAGGAATGGATGGAATTGAAGTATGTGAGGCAATAAGAAATAATGCTGAATTTAATAAGATTTTAATTTGTTTATTGACAGCTAGAAACGAAGATTATAGTCAAATTGCTGGTTTAAATGCTGGTGCTGATGATTATGTTGCAAAACCAATTAAGCCGAAAGTACTTGTTAGTAGAATTAATGCACTTTTAAGAAGAAAAGGTAAAATTGAGCTTTCTAATACTTCTAAAACTTCGGATTTAATTATTAATCGTGAAAAATATTTAATAGAGAAAAATGGAGAGGTGATTCATTTGCCTCGCAAAGAATTTGAATTACTTGCTCTATTAGCTTCACGTCCACATTCAGTTTTTGAAAGAGATGTAATATTAGAAAGTGTTTGGGGAACTGATATTATTGTTGGTGATAGAACAATTGATGTTCATATTCGAAAACTGAGAGAGAAAATAGGTGATAATTATATTAAAACAGTGAAAGGAGTTGGTTATAAGTTTACTGATTCAGATGAAGCAAATTAATTGAACTAATAAAAAATACATTGAAAAAAAAATCCCACTTTTGTGGGATTTTTTTTTCAATGTACTTATTTGCCGTGACATTGTTTATACTTCTTACCGCTTCCACAAGGACATAAATCATTTCGATTTATTTTCGGATCAGCAATGACTGGTTGTTGTTTCTCTAATGTTTGAGTTGAGTTCATCATTGCTTGCTCATAACCTTCGCTACCTTGAAATTGAGGAGCTTTAGTTGAGCTTGTATTTGATGTGTTTCCACTGTTAATTTGAGCTTTTTTATAATGATCTTCGCGAGAAATTTCTTTATTCGTACTTTGAATTTCTTGTTCAACAGGGATATCTACTTTAATCAAGAATTCAGTAGTTTCAGCATTCATTCTCGTCATCATGTTTTTGAATAATTCGAATGATTCTAATTTATATACTAATAAAGGATCTTTTTGTTCGTACTGAGCATTATTTACAGCTGAACGTAAATCATCCATTTCTCTTAAATGTTCTTTCCATTCGTTGTCGATCATTCCAAGCGTAATTTGCTTTTCATATTCTCTGTAAATATTTATACCTCCTGTTTTGTATGTTTCTTCAAGATTCAAAATCATCTTGATTGCTCTTTTCCCATCAGTCAATTCAAAAACAATATTCTGATATTGATTTGACATTGTTTCGTAAACATGTTTAACTTGAGGAAATGCTTTTTGAGCAATTTTTTCATTTTTACGATCGTAATGGGCTCTAACTTCAGCGTAAACTTTTTCAGTTAATTCGTGTTTTGTAATCATTTTGAATTCCTCTTCAGTTACTGGTGCTTGAATTCCAACAACTCTTAATAATTCATTTTCAAAATCATTGAAATCATTTGTTCCATTGAATGAATGTGAAATAGTATCGCAAATATCATAGAACATATTATCAATATCTAAATCTAAACGATCTCCAAATAAAGCATTGTGACGTTTTTTGTAAACAGCTTTTCTTTGAGCGTTCATAACGTCATCGTATTCCAATAAACGCTTACGCATTCCGAAGTTGTTTTCTTCTACTTTTTTCTGAGCTCTTTCGATTGATTTAGAAACCATACCGTGGGTAATAACTTCACCCTCTTTTAAGCCCATTCTATCCATTAATTTAGCAATACGTTCTGACCCGAATTTGCGCATCAAATCATCTTCTAAACAAACGAAAAACTGAGATGAACCTGGATCTCCTTGACGACCAGAACGTCCTCTCAACTGTCTATCTACACGTCTTGAATCATGTCTTTCTGTACCGATAATTGCTAAACCTCCTGCTTCTTTTACTCCTCCTCCAAGTTTGATATCTGTTCCACGACCAGCCATGTTTGTAGCAATAGTAACCGCTCCAGCTTTACCCGCATCAGCAACAATTTCTGCTTCTTTTTGGTGATATTTTGCATTCAATACTTGGTGATCAATTCCTTTCATTTTAAGCATTCTACTTAATAATTCAGAAATCTCTACTGTTGTTGTACCAACCAATACAGGACGTCCTTCCTCTGTTAATTTTTCAATTTCTATAATGACAGCATTGTATTTTTCTCTAGCAGTTTTAAATACTAAATCGTGTTGATCTTTTCTTACAACATTTCTATGAGGAGGAATTACGATAACATCTAAGTTATAAATATCCCAAAATTCTTTTGCTTCTGTTTCTGCTGTCCCAGTCATACCAGCTAATTTGTGGTACATTCTGAAATAATTCTGAAGTGTAATTGTTGCATACGTTTGAGTAGCAGCTTCAACTTGAACATTTTCTTTAGCTTCAATCGCTTGGTGTAATCCGTCAGAATAACGACGACCTTCCATCACACGACCAGTTTGCTCATCTACTAATTTTATTTTTCCATCCATTATGATGTACTCAATTTCTTTTTCGAAAAGCGTATAAGCTTTTAATAATTGGCTAACAGAGTGAATACGTTCAGATTTGATACTATATTCTCTAATCAACTGATCTTTACGTTCAACAAACGTTTCTTGTTCAAGTTTTTCTTTTTGAAGATTTGCAATCTCTAATCCAATATCTGGCATGATGAAGAAAGTACGATCATCTTTTCCTGAAATTAAATCAATTCCTTTATCAGTTAATTCAATTGTATTGTTTTTCTCATCGATAACAAAAAATAATTCTACATCGATTTTTTTCATGTTTTTACTTTGATCTTGCATGTAGTAATTTTCTACTTTTTGCAAGTGAGCTCTAATTCCTGGTTCAGAAAGGAATTTTATTAATGCTTTATTTCTAGGTAAACCTCTATGAGCTCTTAACAATGCAATTCCACCATCTTCCAATGCTTGTTTTGAATCTTTGCTATTATCTCCAGGAGAATTAATAACATTCAATAATCTTTTAGCATCTGTCAAACATTGAGTAACATATTGTCTTTGTGCTGCAACTACATTTTCAACTCTTGGTTTTAATTGGTAAAACTCATGTTCATCGCCTCTTGGAGTTGGACCTGAAATAATCAAAGGAGTTCTTGCATCATCAATTAATACTGAATCGACCTCATCGACAATTGCAAAATGGTGTTTACGTTGAACTAAATCTTCAACATTACTTGACATATTATCTCTCAAGTAATCGAAACCAAATTCATTGTTAGTACCAAAAGTAATATCCGCTAAATAAGCATTTCTTCTTGCTTCAGAATTTGGGGTATGTTTATCAATACAGTCAACAGTTAATCCATGGAATTGGTACAAAGGCCCCATCCACTCAGAGTCACGTTTTGCTAAGTAATCATTAACAGTTACTAAGTGCACTCCTTTTCCTGAAAGTGCATTTAAATAGACAGGTAAAGTCGCTACTAATGTTTTTCCTTCACCCGTTTGCATCTCAGCGATATTGCCTTGATGAATTACGGCACCACCCATTAACTGAACATCGTAATGAACCATTTTCCATTCAACGTCTGTTCCAGCAGCAGTCCATTTGCTTAACCAAGTTGCTTTATCTCCTTCGATGATAATACCATCTTTTTTCTTTGCTAAATCTCTATCAAAATCTAGAGCTGTAACTTCTAATTTTCCATTTTCAGCCCATCTTCTTGAAGTTTCTTTTAATATAGCAAACGCTTCAGAAAGAATAGAATCTAATACTTCCTCAATTTTTTGATCTATATCTTTTTTAAGAGCATCTATTTTCTCGAAAATCACTTCTTTATCTTGAACTAAAGTTGAAGCATCATTTGCTTTCGCTTCTAATTCTTTTACTTGATCTTCTAAAGTTTGTGTTCCGTCAATTACTAATTTTTGAAAATAATATGTTTTTTCACGTAATTGATCATCAGTCAAAGATTTGAATGATGCGTAAAATTCATTTGATTTATCGATGTATGGTTGGTATTTTTTACGATCGTTTAAAGATTTATCACCAAATAATTTTTTTAATATTCCTTGTATCATATCTGTTTAACAGTTTTTATAGCTTCAAAAATAGCTTAAATTTCTAATAGTATAACGCAAAATCACGTCTTTAATTCCCTATTTCTATCGAAAATTGTTCCAAGAACTATAATATGTCAATTTGGCAGCTAAATTATTTACCTAAAAGTGTTTTAAACTCTTCTTTTCCTTCTATTGTTAACTTTAAATTATTAATCAAAAGTAAAGCTCGATCTAATCTTTTTTCAGAACTTTTTACTTGAATTATGTAATAAATAATATATCGTTGCATTCCATGTTTTAGCAATTCAAAACGACGATTTCCTTCAATATCTTGTTTCAATAATTCTGCTAATTCTTCTGGGACATCAAATCCATATTCAGATGTGTCTAGTTTGAGAGAAACATTTACTTTATCCTTTAAATGAACAGAAAGTTGTTTCATTCTTGCAGTTGAAAGAGTGATGTAACCCATTCCGTCTCCAAGTGCAACAATTCCGCCTTGCCAATTTATTTGATTGTTAATTGTGATGACTAACCGATGATTCAATTTCCCTTTCTCAAATTTTCCATTTAATTGACTGATTATTTCTGCTGGAACTTTGATGTAAAAAAGTTTCAATTTATCTAATCTATGAATTTCAGAATTATATTTTATTTGATTTTCTATCATCTTATTTAACTATTTCAATGGCTAAAAATACATAACCATTTTTTCTTATTCTTAATTCATTAAAATAAATTCAATATGTGAAATTTAATGTAATTTTGTTGAATTAAAAGATTCGAAAATGAAATTATCAACTATAAAAAACAATACAAGAGACGGACAATTAGTCGTTGTAAACAAAGATTTGACATTAGCTGTTACAGTGTCTGAAATAGCTCAAACGATGCAACAAGCGTTGGATAATTGGAGTGAAATCTCACCTAAATTGGAAGAGGTATATTCGAAATTACAATCAGGTTTAGTTTCGAAAACTTTTGAATTCAAATCAGAAAATGCAATGGCTCCAATTCCGAGAGCTTTTCATTGGGCGGATGGTAGTGCTTATGTGACCCATGTGGAATTGGTTCGTAAAGCAAGAAATGCAGATTTACCTGAAACATTTTGGACAGATCCGTTGATGTATATGGGAGCTTCGGATGCGTTTATTGGAGCTAATGATGCAATCGAAATTGAAAATGAAGAATGGGGAATTGATTTTGAATCTGAAGTTGCAGTAATTACAGATGACGTTCCAGCTGGAATTTCTGCTGAAGATGCTAAGAAAAGAATCAAATTGGTTACGATTGTAAATGATGTTTCTTTGAGAAATTTAATTCCAAATGAATTAGCTAAACAATTCGGGTTTTACCAATCAAAACCTTGGACGACTTTTGCTCCAGTTGCTGTTACATTGGATGAATTAGAAAATGCTTGGGATGGTGGGAAATTACATTTACCATTGATTTCAACGTTAAACTCAACAAAAATTGGTTCACCAAATGCCGGTGTAGATATGACTTTTGATTTTGGTCAATTAATTGCACATGCTGCAAAATCTCGTTCTTTAATGGCAGGGACTATAATTGGATCAGGAACTGTTGCTAACAAAGGAAGTTTAGATGGTTCAAGTTGTTTAGCTGAAGTTAGATGTTTGGAAATCATAAAAGATGGTAAACCAAGTACTCCTTTCATGAAATTTGGAGATAAAATTGAAATCGAAATGAATGATAAACAAGGAAATTCTATTTTCGGTAAAATTAGCCAAGTAGTTAAAAAATATGAAACACCAGTATTGAGTTAAAATTCATATTTCTATAATATTTTAAGCCAATTTCAGAAATGAAATTGGCTTTTTTGTTGGTTATTTATTCAAAAAATGTATATTCAAATTTTGATTGACTGTTCATTTTTCGATTGTGAAAAAAATTAGAAGTAGCTATTAAATTTTGATTGTTATAAGTATAGTTTCTCTCTGAAATAATTGATTTTCTGAAAGTATAGCGAATGCTATAATTTGAAGTTAATAGTTTCATTTCATTGTAAAGTTGAATCGTTTCAAATCGCAATTTTCCCTTTTCACTGAATGTTTTGTAAATTGATTTGAAATCATTTTTCTCTGATTCATATACTTTAATTGTATCATTTAAAAATTGTTCAGACTTGTAAAAAACAGAATCTTTTGTGAAATAAGATTTATGCAAATAGGTCTTTTCTTTAACTGTTGTTCTATTGTAAATGATGTAACTACCATTTGAGCTATTCTCATTCCATTTACAAACACTTTTTTCATCAATTTTTTTATTAGGAACGATTTCACCTTCGGGTTTACAATCGTAATTCCAGACATTCTTCAATTTTCCATTTATATATCTTTCAGATTTTGTAAGCTTATTGTCAGCATCTAAATAATACTTCATTTCAGAGCTGTGTTTTAAGTTTTTCCCGAACTTATTTAATCGATTGGTAACAATTCCTGCTTCATTTTTTGTAATGATTAATTCTGATATTATTTTCCCATTTCGAAATGATTTATAGCCCTTTAATTTATTCCATTTGTCATATTCGTAAATGTTTTCAGTAGTATCTTTTTTATAGATGCTTCTTGATTGAGTAACAATTGTATCGTTTAAATAGGTTGTTGTAAAATGGTAGTTTTTTGATTTTACAGAAATTATTCTCCCGGCTTGATTATAGGTCTCAATTGCAGGGTTTTTATCAATTTTTCCTTTTTTTAAAACATCGATAGATTTACGTTCTTTGATTTTGTGATCAATTCGATATTGAATTACTTTTTTGTCCTCCAAGGAGTTACCATATTCAAGATTGTTTGAAATGGAATAGATTGAATAATTCATTTGAAATTGGTAGTATTGACTGAAAATGGTTGATTTTAAAGTCAACAAGGTGATGATAAGAAAGGTTTTTTTCATAAATCTGATTTTAGTTATTTTAGGTGTAACTGTAAAATTAGTAATTGGTTACAAGTTGTATTTGATTATTAATTTTGAATTTTAGATTTTGAATGGTAATTTTAAATTTAATCATACAATATATTATATAGATGAAAACCTTAATTATTCTTTTGTTTGTAATGACTTTTTCTCAATTATTTGGTTTGATGACACCTTCACAAGTGGTTATGATTCCAATGAGAGATGGTAAATCATTAGCTGCGGATGTATATATACCAAATACAATTACAAATGGTTCAACGATATTAATTCAAACACCTTACAACAAAAATAATTTTAGAAGTGGCTTACCTCTGGGAGTAATTCAAAATTTGAATTCAAGTAATTTTATATGGGTAGTTGTTGATTGGAGAGGTTTTTATGGTTCAAATGCTGCTACAATTGCTCAGCCAAATAGGGGAGGAGACGGTTATGATGTTATTGAATGGATTAGTTCACAAACTTGGTCAAATGGAAAAGTTGGAACATGGGGCCCTTCTGCGCTTGGGCAAGTTCAATACAACACGATGAAGGAAGGTCATCCGAATCATGTTTGTGCAGTACCTTTAGTTGCACAACCTCAAACGGCTTATGATAGTTATTATTACGGAGGTGTATTAGAAAAATCTCGATTAGAACAATTAGATGCTTTAGGTTATGGATTATCACCTGTTGTATTAGCAAATCCATATGATAATGTCTCTTGGCAATATACAGCAAATACAACTTGGTATCCTCAAAATATTTTAATTCCAACACTACAAGTTGGAGGTTGGTACGATCATACAATTGATAAAATGTTGGATTGGTATCCAGCAACAAGAACTCAATCAGCTTTAGCGGTTCGAGATAAACAATGGTTATTAGTTGGACCTTGGGTTCATGGAGGAACTGGAATAGCAAACGTAGGTTCAGCCACTCAAGGAGAATTAAGTTATCCGAATGCTGAACATAAAAGTGATTCAATGGCATTGGATTTTTTCAATTTCTACTTGTTAGATAGTGTCAATAATTGGGAGGCAACTTCAAAAATCACTTATTATCAACTAGGAGAAAATGTTTGGAATTATTCTAATGGAACAACAATTGCAAATTCACAAATAACAGACTTATTTCTTTCTGAAAATGGTAATTTAATAATAACTTCAGGTATTGGTTCTGATACTTTTGTTTCCGATCCAAAAAATCCAACTCCAACAATAGGTGGAGCAACATTGAATCCAAACTTAGATCAAGGACCATACGACCAAATATCATTGGACAGTCGATCGGATTTAAAAACATTTGAAACAACAGCATTGGCGAGTGATTTTACTTCTACAGGAAATATCGTTGCAAATTTGTCTATTCAATGCAATCAGCCTGATGCCGATATCGCGGTTCGTTTGGTAGATGTTTATCCAGATGGTAGAAATATGTTAATCAATGATGGAATCAGAAGAATGCGTTTGAGAAATGGATATACTCAAGCTTCAGAATCATTCTTACAATCAACTCAAATTTATCCTATAAATATTGAATTACCATTTGTAAATTATACATGGAAAGCAGGGCATAAAATTAAAATTTATGTTAGTGCGAATAATTCAACTAGATGGGATGTAAATCTTCAAAATGGAGGGACAATGTATGCTGCTGGTGATACAAATACAGCGACGATTCAAATTCATCACAATGCAATCAATCCTAGTAAAATAACATTGGCTGGTCAAAATTTATTAGTTTTAGGAACAAAGGAATTAATTGCGAACGAACAAATCCACATTTATCCAAATCCTGCAGAATCTGAAATTCACGTTTCTGTACCTTTTGAATCATATGTTATTTATGACTTGAAAGGTCAATTGATACAATCAGAAAGATTAATTAATAATCAAAGTATTCCAATTGATAATTTGAAGGAAGGATGTTATTTGTTAAAAATCAAAACGTTGTCGAATGAAGAAATAACAAGAAAATTTGTTAAATAAACATTCAAAATTCAACATTCAACATTCAAAATTTAAAATTTTCTTCAATCCAACTCTTTTTCGAGCGGCATCCACTTCCATTACTTCAACTTCCACGTGTTCGTGAAGTGAAATGTATTTTGAAGGATCTTCAACATATTCGTTTGCTAGATTTGATTTGTGAATCAAGCCATTTTCTTTGATTCCGATATTGATGAAAGCTCCGAAAGCAGTTACGTTTGTTACGATACCTGTTAATTTCATTCCGATTTCTAAATCAGCAATTGTTTTTATTTTAGAACTAAATTCTAACACTTTTGCCTTCTTGCGTGGATCTCTACCTGGTTTTTTTAGCTCTTTGATGATGTCTTCAAACGTATAATTGTCTATTTCTGGAAAGTCCGTTTTTTGAATTGATTTTAACAATTCATCATTACCAATTAAGTCGACAACAGCAACTTTCAAAAACTTTGCTATTTTTTCTACTGTTTTATAATTTTCAGGGTGTATGGCAGAATTGTCTAATGGATTTTTCGCATCTCTAATTCTCAAGAATCCAGCAGCTTGTTCATAAGCTTTATCACCTAAACGTTTTACTTTCTTTAATTCTTTACGAGAAAAAATTCCGCCATTTTCTTTTCTGAATTCAACAATGTTTTCAGCTAAAGTATTCCCTAAACCTGAAACATAACTCAATAAATAAGGGGAAGCTGTATTTAAATCAACACCAACATTATTCACACATGAAACAACAACATCGTCCAATGCGTCTTTCAAAAGTGTTTGTTGAACTTCGTGTTGGTATTGTCCTACTCCAACAGATTTTGGATCAATTTTAACCAATTCAGCTAACGGATCCATTAATCTTCTTCCAATAGAAACTGCTCCACGAACAGTAACATCATAATCGGGAAATTCTTTTCTGGCTATTGAACTTGCTGAATAAATAGAAGCACCATCTTCACGAACTACGAAAACATCCAAATCTCTATCAAAACGTGTTTTTTTGACAATAAATTCTGTTTCTCTTCCTGCTGTCCCATCACCAATTGCAATCGCATCAATCTTATACATTTGAACCAATTGAGCTAATTTTGCTTGAGCTTGAGCACTTTCATTTTGTGGTGGGTGCGGATAAATAGTTGCATTATTCAAAAGTGTTCCATTTTCATCCAAACAAACCACTTTACAACCTGTTCTAAATCCGGGATCGATAGCTAAAATACGTTTTGATCCCAATGGAGGAGCCAAAAGCAATTGTCTTAAATTCGATGAAAATACCTTAATCGCGTCTTTATCCGCTTTTTCTTTGGCTTCGTTTAATAATTCATTTTCCAATGAAGGACACATCAAGCGTTTGTAGGATTCTTTACAAGCTTCTGCAACTAATTCACCACAAGAATCGTTTGATTTTACAAAAAAGCGTTCTAACGTTTCAATCGCATCTTCTTGTTGAGGTTGAGCTTTAATGGATAAAATTCCTTCACGATCAGCTCGATATAAAGCTAAAAATCGATGAGATGCACATTTATAGAGTGGTTCTGAAAAATCAAAATAATCTTTATACTTTTCTCCTTCAATTTCTTTTCCTTTCGAAAGTTTAGATTGTAAAATAGCTTTACGTTGAAACAATTGACGAATTCTTACTCTTGCTGAAGCATTTTCGTTAATCCATTCCGCAATAATATCTTTGGCTCCACTTAAAGCTTCATCTTCATCATTGATTTCACCTTTCACAAATTTTGAAGCCATTGAAAATGTATCACCTCCACGTTGGGACATGATCATTTTCGCTAACGGTTCCAATCCTAATTTTTTAGCTTTATCTCCTTTTGTTTGGCGCTTTTGTTTAAAAGGCAAATAAATATCTTCTAAAATGGTGCTATCAAAAGTGGAAAGGATTTTATCTTTTAGTTCTGGTGTTAATTTATTTTGTTCTTCAATAGAAGATATAATTGTTTGTTGACGTTGAATAATTTCATCATATTTTTTCGCATAATCACGAATATCAGCTATTTGAACTTCATCTAATCCTTGGGTCATTTCTTTACGATAACGAGCGATAAAAGGAACAGTAGCGCCTTCTTTTAGTAATTGTAAAGTTTGAGAAATTGACTTTTCAGAAATTGAATTCGTGTTTTGAATAAATGAAATTAC
>CALPUT020000035.1 GCA_943326825.2 Chryseobacterium gleum
TGAAAATAAGATAAATGGTTTGAAAGCTATTATTTTACTCTAATACGTTGACCAACTGTTAATCTGTTTTCATTGATTCCAGGATTCAAACGTTTTAATTGTTGTTGTGTTAAATTATGACGTTGAGCAATTTTTGAGAAAGTATCTCCAGAACGAACGTTATAATTTTTAATAACCGGTTTTACTTTTACTGGTTTCACAGGTTTAATTTCTTCTACAACAGGTTGAACAGTAACTGAATCTGAAGGATTTACAACCGCATTTGGATCTGTTTCAATTGGTGTTTTTGCACCAACTTGTTTCACTTTAATACGTTGTCCGGCATACAATGAAGTACTTTTCATGTTGTTTAAAGACATAATTTGACTTACAGTTACACCATGTTTTGTTGCAATTCGACCAATTGTTTCTCCTCTTAAAACGGTATGATAAACAAATGCATCCGTATTAATCGCTGAAGATGTAACAGCTTCACTACCACTTACTTTAAGTGTTTCAACTGTATCTTTCTCTGCTGCTAATGGCTCAGTGACAACATATGTTGAATACAATTGTTTTTCTAATGCATATAATTCATCTTCAACACTCACTAATTTTCCTATTTCTAATAACGGACCAGTAATACATTGAGGAGGATTTGTTCTTGGAATATAGCCAGTTTTATAAATAGGATTTAAAGATTGAATTTCATCTAAAGACCAACCAGTTAATTTTGTCATAGTAGACATATGAATTCCTGAAGATAAGCACATTGTGTCTAATTGAGCATATTTCCATTTTGCTTCAATTGGAATAATATTATGTTCGGCATGATACGTCAATAAATAAGCAGCGGCAATAAAGTTTGGAACATATCCTTGCGTTTCAGTTGGTAAAAATGGTCTAACTTCCCAATAAGTTGTTTTACCTCCAGAACGACGAATCGCTTTGTTTACATTTCCAGGGCCAGCATTGTAAGAAGCAAGAGCTAAATTCCAATCACCATAAATGTCATATAATTTTTTCAAGTATCGACAAGCTGCATCTGTAGCTTTTTCAGGATCCATACGTTCATCGATGTATGAATTTTCATTTAATCCATAATATAAACCCGTACGATACATAAATTGCCATAATCCTAAAGCACCAGCTCTTGATTTTACTTGAGGACGTAAACCACTTTCAATTACAGCCAAAAACTTTAATTCTTTTGGTAATCCATACATCGCCAATTTTTCTTCGAACATCTCAAAATACAATTGAGATCTTCCTAATACAACTCTTGCGAAACTTCTTCTGTTTTCAGCGAAAAATTTTATGGTTGCTAAGGCAGGTGGTGTACAATCCAAATGAAATGGTGTCATTTCATTCATTTTTTCCAAACGTTCACAATATACTTCGTCAGAAAATTTTGGAGTAACACCAGATTCATATTTTAATGAATTTATGATAGAATCATAATTCGATTGATTTGCAACTTCATCGTAAAATGCATTTAATGTTTGTTCAACGGTTATGTAAAATGGATCTTTTTTTATTAGCGTTGAATCCATTGGTTTTACTACAGGAGGTAATTGACCAATTGAAATAAAACTTAAAAAACTAACAATAACGATTAAACAATTTTTTATCATAATTAAATCTTAGGCTATCTCTGTAAGATAGGATGAGAAATTAAATAATTCTTTTTCCTTGAAATGATCAGCCATAACTTGAATTCCGAAAGGCATTCCATTTGAATGTTGTCCTAGCGGTAAAGAGATTGCTGGGTTTCCAGTTAAATTTGCGTGAACTGTAAAAATATCTTGCAAATACATTTGAATAGGATCTTTTAATGCATTTAAAGGAAAAGCAGTTGAAGGAGTTGTTGGAAGAATCATCATATCGAAATTTTTGTAAATCTCGTCTGTTTTATCTTTTAATACTCTTCTTACTTTTTGACCTTTTGTATAGTATGCATCGTAAAATTCGTTTGAAAGAACAAATGTTCCAGCCATAATTCTACGTTTAACTTCTGGGCCAAAGCCTTCACTTCTTGAATTTACGTAAGTTGCTTCAACACCAACAGCTTCAGTACTTCTATAACCATAATGAACTCCATCGAAACGAGATAAATTTGAAGAAGCTTCAGCAGTTGTTAATACATAATAAGTTGGCACCATGTATTCCAAATACGGAAACGAAACATTTTCTACCTCGTGACCATCCGCTTTTAACTTTTCAATGATTTGATTCATTTTAGTTACTACTTCAGAGTCAACACCTTCCGTTTCCAAACTTTCTTGTAGAACAGCAATTTTTAATTTAGCTGGTTTTTCAAAAGAAGCATAGTTTTCTATTTTTTTTGAAGAAACAGTACTGTCATATTCATCTTTTCCAGCCATTATTTCTAATAATAAAGCCGAATCTTCGATTGAATTTGTGAAAGGACCAATTTGATCAAATGATGAAGCATAAGCAATTAATCCATGTCTACTAATTCTACCGTATGTTGGTTTTAAACCAAATGTTCCAGTAAAAGAAGCCGGTTGACGAATTGATCCACCTGTGTCGCTTCCTAGTGTTGCAGTACATAAACCAGCGGCAACAGCAGCAGCAGAACCACCAGAAGAACCACCAGGTACTAAGTTTTTATTTAAAGGGTTTTTAACTGGACCAAAAGCTGAATTTTCATTTGAACTTCCCATTGCAAATTCATCGCAATTTAAACGTCCAATTATAATTGCATCTTCATCAATTAATCGTTGAACAGCCGTTCCAGTATATAGTGATTCGAAATTTTGCAATATTTTTGAGGAAGCAGAAACCTTATGGTCAGTATAACATAAGTTATCCTTTAAACCAATTACCATTCCAGCTAATCTACCAGCAGTTCCATCTTTGATACGTTGATCAACTTCAACTGCTTTTTGACGAGCGGAATCTTCAAAAACTTCTAAAAATGCGTTTAAATCAGAATTTTCTTTAATCTTAGAAATGTAATTTTCAACTATTTCCAATACAGAAACTCCTGAAGTAATTGCTTTCTTTACTTCAGCAAATGTTCGATACATTTTAAATGATTTTTCTAGTTGTTTTCTTCTTTCGCTCCTTTAGAAGTATCCTCCCCTTTAGATGCATCTTTGAATTCTTTCATACCTTGTCCTAATCCTTTCATTAATTCAGGAATTTTTTTACCTCCAAAAAGTAATAATACAATTGCTAAAATAAGGATAATGTGGCCTGGACTAAGTAATTGTGCATTTTGAACTTGACTCATAATTTTATTTTATTAAAGATGTTATATTAATTAACAAATTTACTTAAATATCCTGTAACACGACTTCAATAAAATTGATATTGTGTTAAAAAGATATAAATTATGCAGTTACAGTTTGAGTAACCGCTCTATAAGTAAATACTGTACAAATTTTTCTTCTAGCGAAACGAGCTTGAGAATCTGATTGACATAATTTTTTGTAAACATCTTGAGATACTCCAAAATATTCATAAGTATTTCCATCTGAGAAATCAATTTTCAAAACTTGTCCTTTATATTGAAAATCAACAATTACACTATTGTTAATACTTTCCAAATAATTTTCTTTATTGTTTTCTGCTGTTTCAGGAGAAATGCTTACTAAGAAATGATAACCTTCAATAATTCGTTTACTTTTTTCTTCGGCTTCTTTCAAAGCTTCAGGATTGTCATGGAATTTATCCGGGTGAAATTCTTTCATGAAATTTCTATATACTTTTTTCATTTCATTTAAAGATGTTGTTCTTTCTACACCTAATAACTTTCTAAACTCGACAATTCTTTTCATTTTCTTTATTATTTTCCGAAAACACAATTATTAATTCCCCATTGAAATAGCTTCTATTCCATTCAACAGATTTTCAATATTGTTTTCGTGATTTCAATTATTTTGCGCAAAGATACATCCTTTTTTTTAATGGTGCAGCGTGAAATTAAATGTTGAAGTGATTTCCGTTAATTTTACTCTGTTTTAATTTTCTTTTTGAAGGTAGAAGGTGTTTCACCTGTTTCTTTTTTGAATGCGGCGTTAAACGATGATTTTGAATGGAATCCAGACAGATTTGCGATTGTTTCTATCGTGTAATTTTCATGTATTGGATCGACCAATAATTCTTTCGCATATTCAATTCTAAATTGATTTATGTAATTGTAGAAATTTAGATGATGAGTTTCATTCAAATAATTTGATAAATATTTTTCATTGGTATCAAGCATCTTCGCAAGTTGATAGATAGTTATTTTAGGATCTAGGTAAGGTTTTTCATCAAAGATTAGTTTGTTGATTTTATCACTTATATCTCCATAGCTTTTTTGTGAATTCAGGCCTTCAATGATTTCTTCTGAAAAATATGATTTTTCAGTTAAATAGATTTTAATTATTATAAAAAGTATCGAAATATAGAGAATTGTGAAGATGCGATAGCTGAATAAAAATAATGCATTATCGATATAATTAGAACTAAGATATAAACTAATGAAAACAAAATAACCGATCGAAATATATTGAAAATGTGTTATAAATTCTAGAATTGATTCTTTTTTAAAAGCATTTGATTTCTTAATGACCATTATTATTTTAAGTAAATAAAAAACTGTAATTCCTGGAAAAATAAAAATAAATGAAATGAAATTTGAATAGTTCATAACATTTTCAATGACTTCATACAAAAAGTCATCAGCCTTTGGTTTGGCCGTAAAATAAATAAATGAAATAATATTTATAGATGTTAAAACATAGCTAATCCTAAATATTTTTAAATCTATTATGTTTTTTTTATCAATATTTAAAATGACATAATTATAAATGGCGGGAGGTATTGAAATGATAACTACACTAAACATTAATGATGAAACATTCTCAATCGCTGCAGGAATAATTGAGTATGGATCACCTATTAGAAATAAAATAAAATGAATAAGTGAAAACAATAAAATGAATAATGAAAAATGAATTTTAATGATTGATTTTGACTTCCGACTTTGTATAAATATCAAAATAGAACTTAGTAATAAGCCCATAGAAATTATTGAAATGAAAAGTTCCCAAATATCCATTTTTACTTTCTAATACACATTAAAATTAATGTTTTCTATTTGTATGAATAGACGTTTGTTGTAGTTTTTCCGTGAATTCATACGTGTATAAATAGTCAATTCGTTAAGCATAGAATAAGTTTGTGTTAAAATCCCATTAAACTTTTTCAAATGCTCAAGCTAATTAGTTTACTACTATTTATTATCTGTTGGTCAAATATAGCATTTACTGCTAAATATTATGTAAATGATAATTCAACAACCGGAGATGTTTTTTGCTCTGGAGTTGGAAGTAATACAACTGGAAATGGAACAAGTTCTGCTCCCTATGCTACATTTAATAAATTATGGAATGTACGAACAGGAACTTTCAGTCATGGAGATACAATATTCGTTGATGCAGGAACATATTCTAGCTATTCTGGTGGAGATGGTTTTGGTTTAAATTGTGGATATACCATTCAAGTTAGATTACACATAAAAGGAGCAGGACAATCTAAAACAATTTTTGACAATCAATTTTTCACATCAAGTAACGTAAAGAATGGTGGAAGTTCAACAGCAGTTTTAAATACATATTATTTTGCTCAAATAACAGGTGGCGCAGCTGGTGCTACTATTAATGACATTCAATTTAAAAAATATCAATATAAAACAAATTTTACGGGTCAAGTTTTTACAATAAATAGTTTGACAACTTCAACAACCAATAAAGTAAAGTTTAATAATGTTGTTTTTAGTGAAAATGGAGCAACGGGTTCAGGTGCTTCCGGTAACAGTGCTGTATTATTAATTTATACGTTTGATCAAACAAATAAAGTGGAGATAAACGGCGGAGGATTTTTTTGCAATGGTTCATCAACGCAATATGGTGGTTGTATCGATATTTTAGGAGGTGGAGCTAGTGCAAATTTGAAACTGTCAATTTCAAATGTTGCTTTTGCTGGAAATCAAAAAAATGATTCACAATATGATGGAGGTGTTGTTATTAACACCTCAGGATCTTTCGGCACTGATTCACTAAATATCAGTAATTGTTTAATAGATGGGAATAATTTAGGATTTGCTAGTAACAATTGTAGTTCTGCTATATACATGACAACTTCTGCTGGAACACCAAAAGTAACCATCACAAATTCAATTTTTAAAAACAACACCATTAGTTTATCTCCAACTGCTGGATATGGAGGTTGCTGTTATTTTGTTAATGGTGTAATTTCAATTTCGGGATGTTCTTTTCAAAATAATTCTTTTTCATTAGGAACTGTAAAAGGAACATTAGCATCAAATACTGCAACATTAACAATTTCAAATTCAAGTTTCTCTGGAAACACTGCCAATACAGCAAAAGACATTCACATGCAAGGAGCAGGTACAGTATCAGTATCAAATAGCACTTTTAGTTCAAGTGCAACAAATTTAAGTCGAGTTGCTGGTACTTTTACGGTTACTGATAGTGGAACCCCTTCTTCAACAGGAACAATTACAATTTCAGGAACAGCACCATCAACATTTTCATCACCAAGTGTTCCAACTTATTCTGGAACTTGTTCGAGTTTAAATATTGTTCTACCAATCGAATTATTGTCTTTTGAAGCTAGAAAAATTGAAAATTACAATTTAATCACATGGAAAACAGCAGCAGAAATTGAAAATGATTTTTTTACTGTATTTAAGTCTAATGATGGACATAATTTTGAAGTTCTAGGATATGTTAAAGGAGCAGGGAATACAACAATAGAAAATTCATATAGTTTGGAAGATCGAGATAGGGTAGAAGGAATCGTTTATTATCAATTGAAACAAACAAATTATAATGGAGAAAGTCAATTTTCAGATTTAATTTCGCTTGATAATACTTTAAACACAAAATTACATCTTTTAAAAATAACCAATTTACTTGGTCAAGAGGTTTCAGAAAATGAATCAGGAATTTTAATTTACCATTTTAGTGATGGAAGCAATCTAAAAAGATTCTATCATTAAAATTCATTTTCTTTAACGATACATTTCTACCATTTACCGATTAATACTTTTTTTTCTTTTCTTGAATTGTTTTTTTTAATATATTGCATTAACAAACAAACTATAATTACAATGCTAGAATTAACAAAAAACATCTTGAGAAAGGTAAGCTTTGATGCAAAACTTTTTCAAAAAGAGCTACAAAAATCCTTGAAATGGATTACAGATGCAGAAGAAATCCAACGCTTTAAAGAATGGTGTATTGTTGAATTTGGAGCAATTTATCCAAAAATTATTAAGCAAGCGTTTAAAAAGTTGTCTTCTGTAAAGTAGTAAAAATTAGAAAAACATATGATTTATTGTAAAAGCTGTTCATTTGAGCAGCTTTTTTTTGTTATTTAAATACCTGTTATACAAAACTTTAAAATTAATTAATTAAAAAAAATGAAAAATAATTAAATATATTCTACCAAATCTATAGAATTTATATATCTTTGTCACGAATAAATAAAACAAGTGAATTATTAACGTTTAAAAAAATAAGAAAAATGGCATTAAGACTAGGAGACATCGCACCGAATTTCACAGCAGAATCTACAGAAGGTAATATTCATTTTCATGAATGGTTAGGAAACAGTTGGGGAGTATTATTTTCACATCCAGCAGATTTCACACCTGTATGTACGACAGAATTAGGTACGGTAGCAAAATTGAAAAACGAATTTGAAAAAAGAGACGTAAAAGTAATTGCTTTAAGCGTAGATCCAATAGAAACTCATCATGAGTGGATCAAAGACATCAATGAAACACAAAACACAACTGTCAATTTCCCAATAATTGCTGATCCTGTTTTTGAAGTTTCAAAATTATATGACTTTGTTCATCCAAATGCATCTGATAAATTCACTGTTCGTTCAGTAGTGATTTTAGATCCAGAGAAAAAAGTGAAATTAATCATCACATACCCTGCATCAACAGGAAGAAATTTTGATGAAATATTAAGAGTTATTGATTCTCTTCAATTAACAGCAAATTATCAAGTTGCAACTCCAGCAAACTGGAAACAAGGTGAAGATGTTGTAGTTGTTCCTGCAATCAAAACAGAAGATATATCGGCAAAATTCCCAAAAGGGTTTAAAGAAATAAAATCATATTTAAGAACTACTCCACAACCGAATTTAGATTAAAATATTGGCTCTTAAGTATACTTTCCATTAACAACAACTAATAATAGTTTCCTAATAAAGTAATTAACTACAGTAACAATAATACTATTATTAATATAATACTTAAGAGCCAATTAAAATCTAATCAACAAAGAGGTATCAGTTAAAGAATTTAAAAATGCTTTTAACTCTAATATCTCTTTGTTTTTTAATTTAAAAGGAACAATTAGTTTACTTTGTCGTTTATCTTTTTTTCCACCATTCATATAATGTTGAATAACTTCTTCTAACGTTTTAAAAGAACCATCATGCATATAAGGATTTGTTAATTCGATATTTCTTAAAGAAGGTATTTTAAAAAAGCCAATATCATTTGAATCATTGTAAATCCGAAATCTTCCTTTATCTTCTTCAATTTCGTAATTGGCATAAACTCCATTATTTTCAGTTTTATAGGTTGTAAAATAAGGAGCTGGGTGACATTTAATGCAATACAATTTTTCTGAAAACAGTTTCCAACCTTTAAGTTCCATTTGTGTTAAAGAATTTTTCTTTTTTTGATAAAAGTATTGATCAAAACGACTATTCATCGAAATTAGAGAACGTTCAAATGCTGAAATACTTCTTGTCAGAACAAATGGGTCAAAATCACGATTGAAAATTTCCTTTGCTGCGGCTTGATATTCTGGAACTGCTCTTAGTTTTTTAATTAAGGTTAACATGTCCATAGCCATTTCCGTATGTTCTTGAATAGGGACGATGACTTGTTTTTCCAATGTTTCCAAATGTCCATCAAACATAACGGTAGGTAAAAAACCAGCATTTAAAATACTTGGCGAATTACGAGCAGTTTTTCTTCCAAATACACCTTGACTGACTTGTTTTCGATCACTAAAAGCAAATCGAGGTTCATGACAACTAGCACAAGAAACGGTTTCATTTACAGACAAGCGTTTATCAAAAAATAAAGCTTTTCCAAGAGTTATTTTCGCTTCGGTAGAAGGATTGTCTACAGGTTGATTGATTTTAGAGATAAAATTGTATTTTTTTGAAGAATTAGAGCATGAATTAATGACTACTAAACAGAAGAAAAGTAAAACGGAAAAGTATTTTAAAACGATGATTTTCATTTTAGGATTCTCAATTTATTTAATTGATTTCCATCTTCAGAACGAACAATAAACCAATAATTTCCGTTGGTCAAATTTGAAATTCGAACATGGTCTTTATTTTGGTGAATCTTTCCCTTCAATAATTCTTGGCCACTTAAATTTACCAACTTATAGGAAGATGCATGTTGAAATTCACTCCAATTTACTTCAATTTCATCACCAATTAATGAATAAGACAATTGACCTTCTTCAGACATAATTTGAATTAAATCAGCATTTGATTCAGATGTGAAAACAGGATAAGTTATAGTATTTTCCATTAAAGTAACATTGTTTCCTGTACTTCCGTGTAAAATTCCATTTGTACCTAAATTAATTTGTTTCAACCATTGATCAATATTCGTTCTAATTTTTATCGAAACGGTATCATTTACAGATGAAACATTAACGGGTAATACAATGTTTTTGTATAAATTATCATTAAGAGGAAATAATTCAAAATCTACTTCGGGCGAACCATCATTATCGACATCAACTTTACCAATTATTCCTGCTTGATTGTATCCTGATGTCCATCCCCATTGCATAGGAGGGATTTGATAACTCAAAGGATGATCTATTGGATATGTTGAAATATCTAAATGATTAAGTGCTTGAGGAACACCCACACCAAAATTAATTTGTTCGATTGCATTTACTGGTTGAAGACCGAAATCTAGGATATTATTTTCATTTCTAATTATAAGAACTGTATCTGATAAATCAAGAATTTGTCCACCATCATGAACTATATGAATATCAGATATATAATAATACAAAAATGATATTTTATAATTTTCACCTGTTAAATTTACTAAATTAGAGTTGAAATCAATTGGTAATCCAGCATTGTGAGGTTTGAATGTTACAATTAAATTTGATTGACTAAAACAAGTCAAAAGTCCTAATTGAAAGAAAGCAATTAATAAATACTTCATAGAATAAATATATTCACCAACACGAATATAGTTAAAGATTATTTATACATTTCAGAAAGAAAAAGTTATTCTTGATATGCTATTAAATTACATATTTAAAAATAAAAGTAAATGAACTTACTAATTCATTCTGTAAATTGAATTAAATCTATTAATTTTCAGAAATGTTTAGTAAATTGAAGTTAAAGAGAAAATAATGGGTTTTAGAGTTTTCATAGTAGAGGATGATGAATGGTATGGGGAAGTTTTAAAGTATCATTTATCGTTGAATCCTGAATTTGAAGTGTTCCTTTTCGAATCTGCAAATGAGTGTTTATCCAATCTTCATTTAAAGCCAAATGCTATTTCAATCGATTTTCAATTACCCGATTTGAACGGAGAGCAATTAATGGAAAAAATACACGCTTATAATGAATCTATTCCTGTGATTATTATAAGTGGTCAAAAAGATATTACAATTGCTTTGAATCTATTAAAAAAAGGAGCAAATGATTATTTAATCAAAGATGATAGCACAAAAGATTTATTATGGAATTCGTTGATTAAGATTCAAAAAAGCAATGAATTAGAAGAAAAAGTAGAATTACTTTCAGATCAATTAGAATCAAAATATGATTTTGAAAAATCAATTATCGGACAAAGTAGTGAAATCAAAAAATCATTTAAATTAATAGAGAAAGCGATTAATAGCAATATTAATGTTTCGATTACTGGTGAGACAGGAACAGGTAAAGAAGTAGTTGCTAAAGCGATTCATTACAACAGTGAGAGAAGGAAAAAACCATTTGTCGCTGTAAATATGGCTGCAATTCCAACTGAATTAGTTGAAAGTGAGCTTTTTGGTCATGAAAAAGGGGCATTTACTGGAGCTGTAAATCAAAAAATTGGAAAATTTGAAGAAGCGAATGGAGGTACACTCTTTTTAGATGAAATCGCTGAGATGGATTTGAATTTACAGAGTAAGTTATTGAGAGCCATTCAAGAACGAGAGATCATTCGTGTTGGAGGGAATGATGTTGTTAAAGTAAACATAAGATTAATTGTGTCAACACATAAAAATCTTGCTGAAGAAGTAAAAAACGGTCATTTTAGAGAAGATTTATTTTATCGTGTCATAGGACTTCCAATTGAGTTACCGCCTCTTAGAAATCGTGGAAATGATGTTTTAATTTTGGCAAAGCATTTTATTGATTTATATGCAGAAGAGAATAAGATAAAAGCTCCAATTTTATCACCTGAAGCAAAAGAAAAATTATTGAAAAATCATTTCGCTGGAAACGTAAGGGAATTGAAAGCAGTAATTGATTTGGCTTGTGTAATGTTTGATGGTGATAAAATAACATCAGACGACTTAACTTTTTCTAACTTTAAAGAACCTGCATTGAATCTAAACTTGAATAAAACGTTAAAAGAATTTACGAATGATTTAATTCAATTTTATTTAGATAGTAACAACAAAAATGTATTAGTAGTTGCTAAAAAATTAGATATTGCAAAATCTAAAATATATAATTTAATTAATGCTGGTCAATTAAAAGTTTAATTATGTATGGAATTGTAAATAAGGCTATTGAAGAATTAGTCATTGAGAATTTTGGAGAAGAAAAATGGAATTTAATCAAGAATAACAGTGGAATTGACATTGATTTTTTCATTAGTTCTGAACCATATGATGATGCAATAACATATCAGCTAGCTCAATCTGTATCACATGAAATGGAAATGTCACTAGATGATGTATTAATTGCATTTGGTGAATGGTGGATTTTAAAAACGGCAAAAGAAAAATATGGTTCTTTATTAGCATCAGGAGGAAACTCATTTAAGGAATTCATTATTCATTTACCAGATTTTCATACAAGGGTTATGTTAATGTACCCAAATTTAACGCCACCAGAATTTAAAGTTACAGAGGTGACAGAAAACAATTTAAATCTGCATTATTTCTCTAAAAGAGAAGGATTAAAGGAATTTGTGAGGGGATTGATTCAAGGATTAGCTAAATTTTATGCAGTTGATATTCAAATTCAATTATTAGAATCACGAAATGAAGGAAATGATCATGAAATTTTCAATATTAGATGGAATTAAATAATTTTAAACATATCGTCTTAAATAATGAAGAATTAAATAATTTATTTCCCTTCTACATCCTCTTAAATCAAGAAGGCAAAATTATTTCTATTGGTCAAAGTTTGAAGAAATTATTTCCAATTTCTAAAAAAGAAGATTATTTCAATAACTCATGGACAATTGAATTACCCTCTTTAACAAGTTTAGCGGAGATAAATACAAAAAAATTAACCATCATTTCAAATAATTCGAATAGAAGTTTAAAATTTAAAGGCCAATTTGAAAAAATTGAAGAAAGTAATCAATTAATATTTATCGGTTCGCCTTGGTTTCAAAATACGGATCAATTAATTGAGAATAACTTAACGATTTCCAATTTTGCGATTCATGATTCTATGTTTGATTTACTTCATGTTTTAAAAAAAAATGAAATAGCGAACAACGAACTTAAAGAGATAGTCAACCAATTAAATACTCAAAAAAAGCAATTAGAACAAGAACAAAAATCTCTTGTAAAGAGAGAGTTAAAATTGATAGCAATCGCTGAAGCAACGGATGAATTATTATCTAATTTGAATCTAAAAGAAGCTTTAAAAAATACGTTTAAACTCATAGGTGAAGCTTTAGAATTGCAAAACATTTCTCTTTTTCAATCTTGGACGATTGAACTTCAAAATTATGAATCTATATCAGTTTTAAAATGGTCTAAAGAGAATCAAGAATTTAATTACGATGAATTTGAAATTGATTATAACATATTAAGAACAAAAAATAGTGTTGATAATTTCAATGCCAATCAAACGATTGTTCCTGTGTTTGTAAAAGAAGTATTTTGGGGATATATCGTTTATCAAAAA
>CALPUT020000036.1 GCA_943326825.2 Chryseobacterium gleum
ACAACAACATAGTAAGTCATATTAGGAATCAAGCCTGAAGCATTTATTGAAAAATTTCCTGTTGCATTTGAAACACAATTACCAATTAAAGTGTATGAAGATCCATTACATGGTGTTGAAGTTTGAATAAGTGCAGCTTGTAATTGTTGACTTTGGCCAGGATTTGATTCAAATACAAGATTGTTAAAATTAATTTGAACTGCTCCACCTGTAGAATTGGTTTTAAATTTTAGCCAAATTGTATTTTCTGGTGAAAAACAGAAATTAAAATCATCTTCGCAATTACTACACAATGTTGCATTTGCACCAATATTGGAAAAAGTCATTAATTTGTCTGAACATAATTCCGATGCATTATTACAATTATTGTTTACCTGTTGAGCAATTATACTCATTTTACAGGTAAAAATCAATATTAACAATAATATAGCTTTTTTCAGCATTTCAATATTAAGTCCTTTATTTTTGATGAAAATAAGAAAATTTGACAATTTAAACAGTATGTTTTTTAAAGTTTTTTTATTTTGAAGTTTATCTATAGTTTATTTTCATCAATTTTGGCACAATTATAGAATCTATATGTTTTTAAATAACTATTTGTTTTTGATTTTACAAATACTCTTTAGCTCAGATACTATTAACTAAATGAATATACTGATGAAAAAACTTCTCCTTTTTACGATTAATCTCCTTCTCTTTTCTAATCTAATGCTTGCTCAAGGAAAACTTGATTATGATAGTGATTCAAAATGGTTTTGGGGTTTCAACTATGGGGCAACATGGCAAACAACCGATGTAGATTATAAGCTATACCATGGATGGGGTTTAACTTTAGGTAAATCATATAATTACAATTATGGTAAAGTTTTTAGTTTTGATATAAGAGGACGTTATTTAACTGGAAATTGGTATGGCCAAAATTCTGATTCTACAAAATTATCATCTACTTATCAAGGTATTTATAGTCAGCAAGGATCTAATTACAAGGATTCTTTAGGTTTCACATATCTAAATTTTAATTCTAAAATTAATCGTCTTGCAATAGAATTAGTTATTCATGCAAATAGAATTAGAGAAACTACTGGCTTCGATCCATATATTTTCGGTGGAGTAGGGTTTACATGGTATGATTCAAAAGCGAATATTATAAATGATAATTCTTTAGAAACGAATCAAATCTATAATTATGACTCTTTAGCAAGTTATAGCGTAAGTAGTTTAACTTCTTTGCAAGATAAAACCTATGAGACTACTATAAGTTCATATAAGCCTTCTATCATGCCCAGTTTAGGTTTTGGATTAGGATATCAAGTAGGTAAGAGGGTTTCGATTGGGGTTGAACATAAAACTACTTTTACACAAAGAGATAATTTTGATGGAATAATTAAAACCAGTAAATACAAGCAAGATTTATATCATTACACAAGTGCTTATATTCGTTTTCAAATTAGAACAAGTACGTCTCGACATGAAAATAATCATTCAAATCCACCAAATCCACCAATAACATATCCTACAATTACTCAGAATTCTAAACAACTTCCAATTGTATTATTTACAAATCCTGCTTCATCTGGAACAACTGTAAACTCAGCTAATTATGTTATACGTGCAGATGTAAAATATGTTGATGATAGAGACCATATTGTTTTTAAACAAGAGAATACTGCGAATTCAAATTTTACTTTTAATACTACAAGTCATCAGTTAGTCAGTAATGTTGTACTTCAACTTGGATCCAATACTTTTGAAATAACAGGAACAAATCAATATGGTTCTGATGTAAAATCGACAATTGTTATTTATAAAAGAGATGAAGGTACACCTCCGATTGTGACAATTACAAATCCATCTACTAATCCTACAACCGTTAGTAATTCTGTATTTAATTTCACCTCGAATATTTTAAATGTAGATCAAACAAAACAAGTTGAATTAAATTTTAATGGGCAAAACTTCACTTCTTTTATTTTTAATCCTACAACACATAATGTTACTGCTACTTTAAACTTGAAACCTGGCTCAAATACTGTTGTTGTTAAAGGAACAAATAATTTTGGAACAGATTCAAAAACAACAACTATTGTTTTTGAACGACCGCAAGTTGCTCAACCTCCTGTAGTAACATTTATAGATCCAAGTTCATCACCATTAACTGTTTCTAATTCAACTTATAATGTAATCGCAAAAGTGTTAAATGTAGTTGACAAGCAAAATATTGAACTAAAAATCAATGGTTTAGTTTCTACAAACTTCAATTATGTTGCATCTACAAAACAAGTTTTTTTTACAACTAATCTTCAACTTGGAGCAAATGTTTTTGAACTTAAAGGTGTAAATGCCGTAGGTCAAGATGTTGAATCAACAACAATAATTTATAGAAAAATAGAAGAAAAATTACCACCAAGTGTGACAATTACTAATCCATTAGAAAATCCATACACGACTAAAATAGTTTCACAAAATATTGAAGCTACCATTTTAAATGTAGAAAGTCAAAGTAACATTCAGGTCGTTGTGAATGGTTCAAGTATTCCTAATTTTACATATAATTCAACAACAAAAAAAGTAAATTTTGTTGCAAACCTTGTTGAAGGTTCGAATAATATAGATATTAAAGGAATAAATTCAGTTGGTCAAGCTTCAGATAATACAATTGTAATTTATAGAAAAGAAGTTGTTGTCCCTCCACCATTTGTAACATTTATTAATCCTCTTTCTTCAGGTTTGATAGTTAAATCAGCAGCTTATATAATGAAAGCAAAAGTTACTAACGTAACTTCTATTTCCCAAATTGAATTAAAAAAAGATAATCAAATTGTAAATCAGTCGGCTTACAGCTTTAATTCTTCTACAAAAGAAGTTGTTTTTAATACAAATTTAGTAGAGGGTAAAAATTATTTTACCGTGAAAGGTTCAAATACAGCTGGAACTCATACTGAATCAACATATGTAATTTATGAAATTGAAACTCCGCCTTGTGCTTCTCCAGTTCTTTCAATATTGGGAAGCTCAATACCTAATTTTTCTAAAACTACCGAAGAAAATGTAACATTGCAAATTGGTACATCAAATATTTTGAATCAAAATCAGTTAGGTGTCTTTTGTAATGGAAATTCAATTCCTTTTTCGTTTAATTTACAAGCTCAATCTATAACAATCTCTAAAGAATTGATAGTCGGGATCAATGATTTTCAAATTAAAGCAATCAATAATTGTGGTAGGACTTCTGCACAATATATGGTTACAAGAGAGGCTAAAATTAAGGAGAAACCCCCAGTAGTAAGTTTTACATATCCAATTAGTTGCCCAATGAAATTACCAGTAGGAAAAAATTTAATTAAGGGTGATATTACAAATATTACAAATGCTAATCAAGTGACAATTTCTGTAAATAAAGAAGGTATATCTTTATTTAATCCCATAATAACCGAAAATGGATTACATTTTGAATTTTCTCTCGATGTGTTGAGTACTGTTAGCGAATATGTTATAATAGTTCAAGCAATTAACTCAGCTGGAACAGATTCTAAGACTTGTAACGGTTTTTCTTCCAATAGTTCAAATTCTACAAATGGATCAATAATAACTCCACCAATTGGGACAAAACCAATAGGAACAAACTCTGGAGTTGTATCTCCTACAAAACCAACTGAAACAGAAACTCCGACAAAAGGTAAAGGAGGAAAATAGTTTAAAGAAATACTGCAAGTAGTTGTATAATTATTTATAACACTATTATTATTTAATAGAAATTACATTTATTACATCAACTAAACTAAACTTCTAAACTCTAGTCTGGATTATCAAATTAATAAACTTTGGAATACTGAGAATTCATTAAAATTGACAAATCTATTTCAATAATTATTAAAAGATGTTTCAATTTATAGTCATTATTTAATTGAAGTTAAAAATCAATTAATCATAGCTTGTGCCGTTGATTTTGAAAAGGATAATGAAACTCGCTTTACAATTTGATCATGAAAATAATATAAAAGAAAATGTTTTAGCTTATCAAGCACCTATCAATTTTTATGTAATGCAAAGTTAGCATCGATACTAAATGATTAAAGCTTTAAAAATAGACTAGACAATTATTAAATAAAAAAAGCGGTAAAACTAATCTTACCGCTTTCATATTCTTAATATAATATTAGTTCTTTTTAACTATACTTTTTCGGCTTAATATTGTATTATTTGAAACGATTTCAATAATATACATCCCTTCATTTAAATTAAATAAATCAACTTGAGAAGTTGCGGATGTAATTGTAATTGGATCAAGAACTATTCTTCCCGATAAATCTTTTACTTGAATTGTCGATGTTCCATTTTCTAATCGATTTGTAGATATTGTTACAAGACCGTTTGTTGGATTTGGAAAGATAGAAATGTTAGAAGACAATTCGTCAATACCTACAACATTGTAAGCAAAATCTGGAGAAGTTCCAACACATCCGCTGCTATAAGTTACAGAAACAGAATAGAATCCATTTCCAGTAATTGTTAATGATTGATTAGTTGCGCTAGTTATTGCAAAACCATTTAAATACCATTGGTAACTATCACCAGAAACAGTTGAAAGAACACCATTGTTTTCCGTAATTGTAACAGGAAGCGAACTTAACATTGTAATTGTAGTTCCTGATGTTGAACAAGCTTGTTCTTCTTGGTAGATACAATATGTTGTAGTTTTACCCGATTCTACAAAACCAACTCCATATAGATTTGAAATTTGAGTAGGAACATTGATTGAAGTAACACTTGTAGTTGCTAATTGTCCCTCAATTGTACTACCAAATCCATAAACAGAATTATCTAATTTTTTTAAGATAGTTGTATACTGTCCAGCTGAAATTTGTGAAATCCCATTTAACCCTACTAAAGTTGGAATTAAGCTTTCAGAATTGTTACCAGTTCCTAATTGACCGAAGGTATTATTTCCTGATGTATATACAGTATTTGAAGAAGTCAAGAAAACACTGTGATTAGCACCACCTTGAGCGTTAGTAATGTTTTTTAATGAAGATAATGTTGGAGTTAATCTATTTGTAATATCATTCAAACCTAATTGTCCTGCTCCATTGTTACCCCATACATATAAATCACCTGCAGCATTGATAGCGAAACTATTGTACTCACCTGCACCTACTGAAACGATGTTTGATAAACCACTTACTTGTTGTGCAGACATTGATCCAGTTTGATTTCCAGTACCCAATTGGCCGTAATCATTATTTCCAACAGCCCAAACTGTTCCGTCGTTTTTCAAAATTACAAAGTGGTTTCTTCCTCCTGCTATTGAATCAATATTTGTTAAACTTGGGTTTAGATAAGGGAAATTGATAACAGATGTATTTCCGGTACTTAATTGTCCTAAAGTATTATTTCCCCATACATATGCACCTCCAGTTTGAGTAACTGCCATTGCGCTCATTTCAGTTGTAGCAATTGTTTTGATTGACGCTAATGTTGGAACCTGAATAGGAGAATTTGTAGCTGTATATGTCCCATTTCCTAATTGTCCGGAACTGTTATCGCCCCATGAATATACATTTCCTAAAGAAGTTAACCCTATAACAAAGTCACTTCCTGAAGATAGATCCTCAAAATTTAAAGCAGTATTTGCTTGTGTTGGATTAATCGTATTAATATTTGTTCCATCACCAATTGTCCCTGAAGCATTTTGTCCGAATGACCAAATCGATCCTAAACCACCGTGTGTGGTCTCTAAGCTATAATTTCCAGAAGCTTGAACAATATATGCAGTATCCGTAGCCCCCGAAATAGGAGAACCATTTAATAACCATTGATTACCAGTCGAACTATTACTATATAAAATTACAGAATCACCTTGACAGAAAGTAGTATTTGAAGCCGTAATAGTCGGTTGAGCTATTACATTCATATTAATAAAATCTGCATAATTTTGAGTACACTGAGTAGTTGTTGAATAACCTGTAAAAGTAATTTGATCTAAATTATTTAAAGTACTAGAATTAAAAGTTGATTGATTACTTAAAGCACCTTGTGAAATTCCATTTACAAAGAATTGATATTGGTTAGCACCAGTTGCAGTAAAAGAAACTGCATCACCTGAACAGATTAAATTTGAAGGTGAAGCTGATAATCCTAAATTCATTGAATGAACAGTGAATGTAAATGAAGTTGGAGTAGAAGCACATGTTCCATTATATCCTGTTACAGAAATAACATCATTATTCTGAAGAGTGTTTAATGAATAAGTACCGGTAGTTCCAGTTTGTAAGTTTGTACCATTTAATTGGTATGTATAAGTAGTAGCACCAGTCGTTGTAAAATTGATATTATCATTTAAGCAGATAACGTTATCAGCATCACTAGAGATAGCTGAAATTGTTGGGTAGGTGTTTACAATAAAAGTGATACTACTAGATGCGTTTGAAATACAACCAAAAGTTTCACCACTAACAGAAATTACATCACCATTGTTTACTGCTGCACTAAATGTATTTGAAGTTGAAAATGCTCCAACTGTACTTCCATTTACAGCAAATTGATAATTATTAGCGCCAAGTGCGGTTAAATTTGTACTAGCTCCTGTACATAATTGATTTCCTCCATTATTAGTTAAAGTAACAGTTGGATAATTATGAACCGTAAAAGTAATAGGAGTTGAAGTTGCGGAACAACCAAGAGTTGTTAAAGTTACTTTAATTACATCGTTGTCTGCCAATGATGAAGAAGAAAATGAACTTGATGTTGAAGCTGCACCCTGCGAAACATTATTTACAAAAAATTCATAATTGGATGCACCTGTTGAAGAAAATGTAACGTTATCACCAATGCATATTTGATGATCTACATCTGATGATGATATAGTAGCAGTTGGAGTTGTGTTGACTGTTATTGGAGCAACTGAAGCAGAGTTTAAGCATCCTTCTGGAGTTGAAACAACAACAGAAATTACATTTCCATTGACTAAATTAGAAAATGATATTGTAGAAAGAGGAGATGCTGAACCTTGATTTACATTGTCAATTTTAAATAAATACAATGAACCTCCTGTAGAAGTATAAGTAACATTTTGACCTGAACAAATTATATTATCTGCATCATTTGAAGTAAGTGTTGCAGTTGGTAATCCATTTACAATTAAAGTATTTGAGGCACTTCTTGAACAGTTATTTTGGTATCCAACAACTTGTAAAGTATACGTTCCTGCGGTTAACGTTGATGCATTATATGTATTCGTAGTTGATGTAAGTCCTTGTACAACGTTATTCAATAAAAACTGATATGATGTTGCTCCAGCTGCTGTCAATGTTACGGCGTCACCTTCACAAAATACATTATTAGCATCAGAACTTGACAATGAAACAGATGGTATGGAATTTACTGTAAAAGTTAATGTGTTAGAATTACTAGCACAACCCAAAGTTGAACCAGTCATTGAAATAATTTGACCATTCAATAAATTTGAAGTTGTTAAAGTAGCTGTTGGTGAAAGGCTTCCTTGCGGTATACCATTAATGAAAAATTGATAATTTGTACTTCCAGCACCGCTAAATGTTACAGATTCACCTGCACAAATTGTATTGTCAATATCTGTACTTGAAAGTGTTACAGATGGAATAGAATTTACCTGGACAGTTAAGATTGAACTTGTTGTACTACATCCATTTGCTCCAGTACCAATTACTTTTAAAGCATTTGAACCAGCTGCTAAACTTGGATTGAAAGTTTGAGAAACTTGAGCTAAACCTTGAGATACATTGTTAGCAAACAATTCATATGTTGAACAGTTAGCGCTTGTCAATGTGATTGGATCACCAAAACAAATAGTGTTATCTGGGTCATTTGAAAATAGAGGAACAGTTGGTAAACTTAATACAGTAAATGTCAGAGCAGAACTTACAGGACAAGTATTTGATGTACCTGTAACTCTAACAGTTTGACCATTTATTAAAGATGAAGTTGTAAATGTATTTGTAGCTGAGCTTGAACCTTGTGACACACCATTTACAAAAAACTGATAAGTTGAGGCACCACCTGCTGTAAATGTAACGGATGTTCCAGCACAAATTGAAGCATCTAAATCAGATGAAACAAGTGTTGTTGTTGGTGAACTTAAAACAGTAAATACAATAGGAGTAGAAACCTTTTTACATCCGCTAAACTCTACTTCAACAGTAACTGAATTTCCATTTGTCAAACTAGAAGTAGATAAAGTTGATGTTGATGATTGCGCTCCTTGAGAAATTCCATTGATGAAGTATTGATATAATGCACCACCACTTGCGTTAAAGGTTACCGGTGTTCCCGAACAAATCGAAGCATCAGCATCTGTTGATGTTAGTGTTGCATTTGGTAATTGGTTTACTGTATAAGTGAAAGTTTGTGGAGCTGTTTTAATACAACCTGTTGAACTATAACCTATCACACTTACAACTTTTCCTGTTGTTAAAGTTGATGTAGTCCATGTATTTCCTCCAATTGAAGAAACAGCGACACCATCTACAAAAAATTGATAAGTTGAAGCACCAGCAGCGGTAAATGTAACTGCATCACCCACACAAATTGTATTAGAACCTGTTGATTCACTTAATGTTGTTAAAGGTAGTGGGTTAACAGTATAAATCATTGCTTGAGTAGTATTCATACAATTCGTTAATGTATCTTTTCCTATTACTGTCACTTGATCCCCATTAGCCAATCCGGTTGTTGTATAAAGTCCACTTTTGATGAAATTTGTTACAGAACCTCCATTAACAAAGTATTGATATAGGCCTGTTCCCGTTGAAGTAAAAGTTACAGAATTTCCAATACAAATTGCAGTATCAGCATCGTTTGAAGTCCAATTTATTATGGGTAAACTTTTTACTTTAATAGCAAAAAATGGAATTGAATCACTTGCACAGCCATTTTCATATGCAATAAATTTTACAGTATCAAGATTGTTAAATGATGTCGATTTAAAAATTGTATCATTTACACTTGGTGTATTTTGTGATATGTTATTTAAAAATGTTTCAAAAGTTGCATTAGGTACATTACTACTAATATCAAATTTTAAAGAGTCTCCAGCACAAATTGTAACATTATTAACTGATGCTGAGGGAATAACATAAACTAATGGTTTATTAATATGAACTATTGCTCTAGCTGTGTCGGTGCATCCATTTAAATTATTAGTTGATACAAGCATCACATTCACATCACCTGAAGCAGTAAATCTATGTTTTGTTGTATCACGAGATATGTAATTTATAATTGTGCTATCAGTTGGAGGATTTACATAATAATATGTTGATCTGTCCCCAAAGTACCATTTTGTAGAAAGATCAGAAGAATTACCTGAAAAGGCAACAGTTGTATTATTAACATTCATTGTATCTCCATAACAATGGGAACCTGTAATTGTAAAAGCAGAAGCAACTTCTTTAGTAGTATTAAATGTCCAATTGGTATTGTTACCAGCATTTTTCGAAAAATAAGCAGTATGCGTAGCACCTCCTAAACCTTTAATTCCTTTTAAATTAACATATTGCATTGATAATGCTCCACTTGTTTTAGAAAATGAAGCAGGTAAAGTTGGGTTATTTGAAAACAAGAAGATTGAATCCTTACACGTCCCTTTAACAATTAAAGTATCATCTATTGTTTGAACTGAATTAGAATCTATTTGAATATAACTTTTCTTTAAAATGGTTAATTTTTTAAAGCTATTATCTCCTGCAATTCTTTGTGGAACTGGATTGTAGGGTGAAATATTAGAAATTAGCTTAGGAAATTTTAACGTTACGTTATTAAATGTTAATCCTTCAGTTGTCAAATAATTTAATAAGTTATTTGAACTGATCGATAAATTTGAAGTTCCACTTTCAAATGTGAAATTTGAGGTTATTCCTTCAGAATTAAAACCAGCAGATAAAGTAACTGTTGATGAAGATAAATTCATATATTTCGTTCTAGCAGCAGATGTATCAACTATTTGAATTGAACTAGCTGTAATGTTATTTCCTTGTGTTAAGAATTTTCCACACAATTGGTAAAATACAGTAGAATCTAACATGTGAAAATAACCTCCTAGTAAAAGTGTATCTGAAGGAGAATCCATATTCAATGCAATATTACAAGCAATAGAAGCTGAATTTGGATTGAAAACACCTTTTTTATTGAATTCTAATCGCTGGAAAAGATTATCTTTTACAACAGATAAGTTTGGTTGAAAGTTCACACTTCCATTACTGAACATATTATATGTAAGCCTCAAAGTCGGGTTATTAGTTGAAGTTGACCAGTCCATGTAACCAAAATGTATATCTTGGTCAATAATTACTTCTTGATTTGCAGTACTAAATGAATTCATATCAAAATAAACAGAATCTAATGCTCCAGGTAAACATTCACATCTTGAACCATTTGATGCAAATGACCAATGTGCACTATCTGACCAGTTTCCAGTATTATTAATCCAATAGAATTTTTTCCCCACATTTGTCCAATTATCAGCACCATTTGAAGTGTCAGATATTTGAATGTTATATATTTTTCCTCCCGTAGTTACCCCATCTACATTATTTATGGTTAAAAAACTACCTAATAATGTTGAGTAACCAGTTTTCATTATTTGTGCAGAAGCTAAAGCAGGATTGATACTTTTTATTACGATTGAAGATTTACAATTTCCATGTGTTACTAATGAATCAATTTGTTGTAAAGCACCATTGTTAATTGTTAATGAAGAAGTATCATTAACTAATTCTAAATAGTTGAAATTATTATTGTTATATACCTTTAAGTCACCACTATCTACTTTTACAATATTATAACTCAAAGCTCCACCAGTAAATAGTGTTGTGTCGGCATATTTTAAATTTAAAGTCCCTCCAGTATGCGTTAATGTTGCCGTTGTTGAATTAATATTCCAATTTTGTCCATTAAGATCGATGGTGCTATTTGAAAGTTTGAAATTTCTAGTATTAGGAAGAGTTGAATAAAAACTATTAAAACTTAATGTTTTACTGTTCGCATTAAAAACACCATTATCAACATAAAAATCCTTTTCACATGAAAAATTATCATTAAAGGTTAATGTGTCTGTACCAATTTTTTCAAAATCATTTTGCCAAGTTGCTCCATTTGAAGTAATAAATGCATTTGAAATTGGGCTTAAGACAAATTTTCCAGTCCAGTCAAATATTACTGATCCATTTGAACGTAAATCGCCATTAATTTGAATTGAAACAAGAGATGATGAAAAAACAAATGAATTTACGACAGCAGAAAAGTCAAAAATATTAACATTCACTGGGGCGTCTATAAAAACAGTATCTGAAATCGCTAATGCTGAATTATTATCAAAAACCACGTTATCATTTGAAACAGGTAAAGCCGAAGCTGTAATGCCCCCTGATGTAGTTGACCAATGAGCTGTGTTTGACCAATTTCCTTTTCCGCCAATCCAATAATAGGTGTTAGAAAAAGATAGATTAATGAATAGGAATAAAGAGAATAATACGAGTAGAATTTGTTTTTTCATAAATAGTTTGTAAAGCCCTATTTTGGGATAATCGACAAAGATTGATTAAAAAAAATTGTTAAAACAAATTTTTAGTATTAAATTTTGATTATTACAATATATGTTAAAATTAATACATAATTATTGGGTTGTTTGTATATCTTTGCCCATTCTACGAAAAAACACTACATGAAAAAAACTTTATTTCAAGTATTTACCTTATTGTCAATATTGTTTACAATTAGCATTGTGCAAGCACAAGAAGGTGTCTCAAAAGAAGATTCTGCTAAGTATACAATACCTCAAACTGAAAATGCAGATTTGAAATTAATTGTTCCTCCATTAGGTTTTGAAGTGTCTACTTTATTCAATGGTTACATTTATTTACAAGGAAGTTCTTCAATAGTTATGACCTTAATAGACGATGTAAATTATTTGAAAATTTGTGAAGGTATGACAGAAGAGTTTTACAAAACCAATCAACTTACATACATCTCAGATTCTAGATTTACATCAGTTAAAGGAGTAAAAGGAAGGATGTATAAGTTTTCATTTAAAATTGAAAATGACTTATTCATTCGTTACATGGTATATGCAGGTAATTTGAAAAGAACGCTTTGGCTTAATATTACTTATCCTTTAAAATTCGAAGAATTAATTGAAGGAGAAATCATTAAAAGTATAAATTCAATTAACCTTAAACCAACTACTAATGAAAAGAAATAGTGTATTTAGGTTAATTTCATTAATCGCTTTTTTTCTTTGTTTTATTAATTTTTCGCATACTCAACAGCAAGTTAACCATCATGCAAATTTTAATACTACGCATCAAAACATGTGGGGACCATCATATAACTCTTTTTCAATTGATAAAGAAATAACTATTTTTGAAAAATCTTGGAATGTGCCTTTTGGTACAGGGAATTCTATGATTACTTCAATTGTAGGACAACAATTTGGTGCCGCTTTCGATGGTGAATTTTCGGGTGTAATTGGAAGTAAAGTTTCTCTTAATGGTTTTACTAATGGTGAAGTTGATGTTTTATATCCTGTTAATATTACTTTAGATATGCCAACTGACTTGACGTATGATCAAGGTGATGTTGTAACGGTAACTTCAAATTATACAGTAGATCCATCCGCTGAATTGGTCTCACGTTTTCCTAAAGCAGGAGATGTAAAATGGGATTTATATTTTCAAATGGCTGCAAATTTAAACGCTAAGTTATGTGCTTTTGGCTGTGTTAACTTTCCTATTATACCCTCATTTAATACTGGGATGGTTGATTTTAATATTGTTACGGCAAATGCTTCTGGATTATGGTCTTTAGGTCCTGCTAAAAAAACAGATGTAGTTCAAGGATTTAATAATCCTAGTAGTTATTTTCCTGGTAAAGGAATCTTTCCTTTTTCAGTATCTCCCAAAGTAATAGGTCCATATAGTTCTACCAACACGGTGCTTTGGCAATGTTATAATCCACCAGGAGTCCCATATATAATACCTGATTATGGATCTGGCATATATGGTAAGGTAACGATACCTTTTGTTAATACAGTAAGTGTACTTGGAGGGAAAAACATTTCTGCATCTGGTGATTCAACTTATGTTAGTATGAATCTTGAAATTTTTAAGTTATTAGGTAGTGTTTTAGGAAATTACCC
>CALPUT020000037.1 GCA_943326825.2 Chryseobacterium gleum
ATAGTGATCTAGTTGGTTTAGCCCAAACAGGAACAGGTAAAACCGCAGCGTTCGGTTTACCATTAGTGAACAAAGTAGACGGAAAGTCTAGAACACCACAAGGATTAGTGGTATGTCCAACAAGAGAGTTGTGTCTCCAAATCACGAAAGATTTAGAAAACTATTCAAAATACCTCGATATGAATATCGTGGCAGTTTATGGTGGTGCAGATATTCGTCGTCAGGTAACACAAATCAATAAAGGGGTGTCAATAGTCGTTGCTACACCAGGAAGATTAGTTGATTTAATTAAACGTAAATCAATTTCTTTAGCAGATGTAAAGTATGTAGTATTGGATGAAGCAGATGAAATGCTGAACATGGGATTCAAAGAAGATTTGGATTTGATTTTGGAGTCTACTCCAAATGAAAGAAATGTTTGGTTGTTTTCAGCAACAATGCCAAAAGAGGTTGAAAGAATCTCTAAAAATTACATGAAGAATCCGTTTGAAGTTTCAATTGGTCACAAGAACCAAAGTAATGAGAACATCGAACATATTTATTACTCTGTAAAAGAGAGAGATCGTTATGCAGCGTTGAAACGTGTGATTGATTTTAATCCTGAAATTTATGGATTAATTTTTTGTCGTACACGAATGGAAACAGCTTCAGTTGCGGATAAACTTGGTAAAGAAGGATACAGCGCTGAGCCGTTACATGGAGATTTATCTCAAGTTCAACGTGATAGAGTAATGGATCGTTTCCGTAAAAAAGAAATTCAAATTTTAGTTGCAACTGATGTTGCAGCTCGTGGATTAGATATTGATAATATTACACACGTATTGAATTACAATTTACCAGATGATATTGAGAATTATACGCACCGTTCTGGTCGTACAGCTCGAGCTGGTAAAAAAGGTCAATCTATTGTTTTAATTAACACTCGTGAGAATTACAAGATCAAAACGATTGAAAAACAAATCCGTGTAACTTTTACAGCTGGAGTTCTTCCAAAACCGGAGGACATTTGTGCAATTCAATTAACTAAATTAATTGATAGCGTTATTCAAACGGAAGTAAAAGAAGCGGATATCGAAAAATTCATGCCTCAAATTATGGCTGGATTTGGAGAGATGACAAAAGAAGAAATCGTTAAAAGATTTGTTTCTGCTGAATTCAATCGTTTTATTGATTACTACAGCAATGCTGGTGACTTAAATTCTTCTGGAAGAGATTCTGATAGAGGAGAAAGAGGTGATCGCGGAGATCGTGGTGATAGAAATGATCGTGGAAGAAGAGATAGAAGTTACGATGAAGGTCGTGAAGATAGACCAAGAAGAGATCGTGGTTCTGAAGAAGGAAAAACAAGATTCTTTGTAAGTGTTGGCCAAAGAGATGGATTAAACCCAGGTGGTTTATTACGTTTAATTTGCGATAGTACTGGATTGAAATCTGGAAATATTGGTAAAATCGATATTATGCCAGCGTTCTCTTTCTTCGAAGCAGATCAAGCTGAAACAGATAATATTTTACGTAAAGTTAATGGTTCAGAATACGAAGGAACAACTGTAAATATTGAAATCACTAAAAATAAAGGTGGTGGTTCTGATAGAGGTGGACGTTCTGGAGGTGGTGGATTTGGTGGTGGAAACCGTCATGCATCAGGTGGAAACGGTGGCTTTAGAGGTTCTAATGACAGAAGCAGCGACAGAGATAGAGGAGGAGACCGTGAGGGTTTTAGACCAAGATCTGAAAGAAGCGGAAGTGATAGAAGTGAAAGAGGTTCAGGTGAAAGAAGAAGTGGAGGTTTCGGAAGGTCATCTTCTTCATTTAGAGGTAAATAATAATTAATCACTAGGATTGTTTTAAAAATGGAAATAAGGAATATTGCAATTATTGCACACGTTGACCACGGTAAGACTACTTTAGTAGACCGTATGATTGAATCAGGAACTGATGCTCAAGTTCATGAAAAACCGAAAGGAGAATTGTTCATGGATAATAATGATTTAGAGCGTGAAAGAGGAATCACAATCGTTTCTAAAAATGTATCTGTACTTTATAAAGGAACAAAAATCAATATTATTGATACTCCAGGTCACGCCGATTTCGGTGGTGAGGTTGAGCGTGTATTAAATATGGCTGATGGTGTTTGTTTATTAGTTGATGCTTTTGAAGGGCCAATGCCTCAAACACGTTTCGTTTTAGGAAAAGCTTTAGCATTAGGTTTAAAACCTTTATTGGTTATCAATAAAGTAGATAAAGAAAACTGTACTCCAGAAGAAGTTCACGAGAAAGTTTTTGACTTAATGTTCGAATTAGATGCAAATGATCATCAATTAGATTTCGCTACTATTTATGGTTCGGCGAAAAATGGTTGGATGGCAGAAGACTGGAAACAACCTACTACTTCAATTGCCCCATTATTAGATCGTATTTTAGAATATTTCCCACCAAAGAAAATTGAAGAAGGAAATACTCAAATGTTAATCACTTCTTTAGATTTCTCAACTTTTGTTGGTAGAATTGCAATTGGACGATTACATAGAGGTATTCTTAAAGAAAATCAGAATATTATCTTAGGTAAAAGAGATGGTACTCAGGAGAAACATAAAGTAAAAGAATTATTTGTTTTTGAAGGTATAGAAAGAGTAAAAGTTGCTTCAGTTCAGCCGGGAGATATTTGTGCTATTACAGGTATTGAAGGTTTCGAAATTGGTGATGTTATCTGTGATGCTGAAAATCCAGAACCATTAGCTTCTATTTCAATTGATGAGCCAACAATGAATATGTTATTCTCTATTAATGACTCACCATTCTTTGGAAAAGAAGGTAAAAAAGTTACTTCTCGTCATATATCTGAGCGTTTAACGAAAGAGTTAGAGAAAAATTTAGCAATGCGTGTTACAAATACTGATAAAGCAGATAAATGGTTAGTTGCTGGACGTGGTGTATTGCATTTATCAGTTTTAATCGAAACAATGCGTCGTGAAGGTTATGAATTACAAGTTGGTCAGCCACAAGTAATTATTAGAGAAATTGACGGAGTTAAATGTGAGCCTATTGAAGAGTTAACAATCGATTTACCAGAAGAATTCAGTGGTACAGCGATTGAGGCAGTTTCAATGCGTAAAGGTGAAATGTCAAACATGGAACCAAAAGGTACACGTATGACGATTCAATTCCAAATTCCTTCTAGAGGTATTATTGGTTTAAGAAACTATTTATTGACGCAAACAGCTGGTGAAGCAATAATGACTCACCGTTTCTTAGAATACCAACCTTACAAAGGTGAAATTCCAGGACGTCAAAATGGTTCTTTAATTTCTATGGAGCAAGGCACTTCAATTCCCTTCTCTATCAATAACTTACAAGAAAGAGGACGTTTCTTTGTTTCTCCAAATGAAAACATATACGAAGGTCAAGTAATTGGTGAAAACTCAAGAGCTGGTGACATGGTTGTTAATGTTACGAAAACAAAGAAAATGTCAAATATGCGTTCTTCAGGAGCAGATGATAAAGTGAAATTAATACCACCAATCAAATTTAGCTTAGAAGAATGTTTAGAATACATTCAAGGAGATGAATATGTAGAGGTAACTCCAGAAAACTTACGAATTCGTAAAATATACTTGAAAGAAAACGAAAGAAAAAGAGCTGGGAAATAATTTCCAATCTTTATAATTTATAGGCCCAAATTACTTAAATGTAGTTTGGGCTTTTTTTATAAATGTTATAAACATTTTAATTTCATTTTTTATTTTAAGCTTTATTGTAAATTAATCATTATGAGATTGTATTAGAATTTTGAAATAATATTTTTTATTCTTTAAAGAAATATATGTTCATATCTTGATAATTAAATTTGAAAAAGATGAAATATAATCGTAATTTTAAAGAACAAAAATAGAGATATGTTTAACGACGATGATGAAGATGATGCTTACTTTGAGGGTAATCTCAAAGATGAAGTTGAGCGTTTTGAAGCAGGAATTGAAAGTGGAAATATTGGATTTATTGATAGTGATAAATTAGAAGCTATTATTGATCATTACCTTATTAATAATCAATACAATAAAGCCAAGCTATGTGCTGAATTTGCGTTGACTTTATTTTCTTTTAGTGAATTATTTCAACTAAGATTAGCTCAGTCTATGTCCGCTTTAGGTCAGTTGAAAGAAGCATTGAACATTATATCATCTATTGAAAAGAAAGATAACTCTTCTTGTGAAATAAAATTGACAAAAGCCTCAATTTTTAGTCAGTTAAGAGATTCGAATAGCGCAATAAAATATTTTAAAGAAGCATTATTACTTTCTGAACCAGAAGATAAAGATGAGATTTATCTAGACTTAGCGATGGAATATGAGAATTCAAATGACTATAAAAATGCGTTAAATGTTTTAAAAGAAGCAATTAAATACAATCCGAATAATGAGGGTGCAATCTATGAAATTGCTTTTTGTTATGAACAGCTCAGTGAGTATGAAAATGCAATAAAATGTTATTCTAATTACATTGATGATAATCCTTATTCATTTACTGCTTGGTACAATTTAGGTAATACTTATTCAAAAGCAGAAGATTACGAGAAAGCCGTTTGGGCGTATGATTATTGTACTTTAATTAACGAAGATTTCGGTCCGGTATATTTTAATTTAGGCAATGCCTATTTGTCAATGGATAAATACCAGTTATCAATTGATAGTTTCAATAAATGCATGGAATTAGATGGCGAAGATGCTGTTGCTTTGTGTTATATTGGCGAAGCTCATGAGCAACTTGGGGAATTAAAATTAGCAAAAGAATACTATCGTCAAAGTTTAGATTTATCTCCAATGCTACCTGATGCATGGTTAGGGATTGGTATTGTAGAAGATTTAGAAGGAAATACGAAAGTAGCATTAACTTTTATTCATAAAGCAGCGGATTTAGACCCTGAAAATCCTGGAATTTATTCTGTATTAGGAGGAGCTTATGAAAAATTAAATGACATTGATAGAGCTCAAGAATATTATTTATTGTCTTTAGAACTCGATCCAACTGATGAAGAATGTTTGACAAGTTATGTTAAGATGTTGACTAAAATATCAATCTTAGATTCACTTGAAATACTTAATGAGTTTATAATTAATAATCAAGATGTTAAAATCGCGAAAGTTTTAAAAGTGAATTTACTTTGGAAGTTAGGGAGTAAAAGTGAAGCACTTCATTTGTTTTCATTATGTATCTTAGAAGATATCGAAACTGCAAAAGAATTATTTGAAAGTTTTCCTGAGTATAAAGAAATCAAGGAATTTAATGAGTTAATCGATTAAAAGAGTAGATTATTCAATTCGTTTTGTTTTATTGATGTCAACAACAAAAAATCCAATTGAATTTCGTAAATTCGCACCATATTATAAACTAGAATGAATTTCGAATTACTATATATTCCAGAGAGACCAGTCAAACCTCGTCAAAAAGGTGTTACAATGATGATGGATAAAGGTTTGAGTTTACGAGAAACTGAAAATTTTATTGATGCTTCAGGACATCTTACAGATGTTGTAAAATTTGGATTTGGAACATCTTATGTGACAAACAATTTTCAAGAAAAAATTAATCTTTATAAATCTGCAGATATTCAACCTTATTTAGGAGGGACATTATTTGAAGCATTTTACGCAAGAGGAATGTTTGAGGATTATATTCGTTTATTGGATAAATTTAATCTTGATTTAGCTGAGATTTCTGATGGATCAATAATTATGAATCACAATGAAAAGTGTGAATTGATTCATAGACTTGCAAAAACAAGGACAGTAATGTCTGAAGTCGGTTCAAAAGATTCAGGTATTATTGTTTCACCTACAAAATGGGTAAAAATGATGAGTACCGAATTGGAAGCTGGTTCATGGAAAGTGATTGCAGAAGGACGTGAAGCAGGAAATGTTGGTGTTTTTAGACCAAATGGAACGGCTCATACCTATTTGATTAATAAAATCATAGCAAAAGTAGATCCTAACGATATTTTATGGGAAGCTCCTCAAAAAAATCAGCAAGTTTGGTTTATTAAATTATTTGGAGAAAATGTAAACTTAGGAAATATTGGTCCAAATGATATGATTCCATTAGAATGTTTACGTTTAGGGTTAAGAGGAGATACTTTCTTTGAATTTTTACCATCTGATTATGCAGATCGTTTGAAGCAAGTAAATGATGAAGCAGAAGTAGAAGAAGAAGAAAATTAGAATGTCTTTTCGGAAAAGATGTGAAATAAAAGGACACTCTGCTGCAATCTATTGTGGTGATTTTGATTCTAATTATTTATATTCTGGAAGTGCTGATCAATTTATAACTCGTTGGGATATTAATCTTGGAGTTCAAGATAAGTTCGCTGTTAGAATGAATCACTCTGTTTATTCAGTTCAATTAATTTCAAATAAATTTTTAATAGCTGGATTATCTTCAGGTTCAATTCATGTTTTTGATCTTACTAATAGAGTTGAAATAAAGCACTTTTCCCAGCATATAAAAGGAGTTTTCTCTTTAGCATTTAATGAATTTAAAAATCATTTTTATGCTGGTGATACAGATGGGAATTTATCAATTTGGAATACTGAAACATTAGAATTATTGCTTTATTTACCTTTAAATGTAGGTAAAATAAGAAAAATAAAATGTTCTATTTCAGGTGATAGAATTGTTTTATCATGTCAAGATGGATCAATTCGTGTATTTGAAACCAATGGTTATAATGAAATTCACACGATTGATGCGCATAAAAATGGAGCAACCATATCTGTCTTTAATCCATTGAATGAAAATCAATTAATTTCTGGAGGTAAAGATGCGCTTTTGAAAGTTTGGAATCTTGAAAATTTAGAATTATTACAAGACATACCCGCTCACAATTATGTTATTTATGATATTTGTTTTCAGAATCAAAACAAACAATTTGTAACTTCAAGTCGTGATAAAACAATTAAAGTCTGGGATACAAACGATTTTTCATTCATTCAACGATTAGAATTTAAAGATGGTGGTCATAGACATTCTGTAAATTCCTTAGTTAAAATTAATGAACATTCTTTTGCTTCATTAAGCGATGATAAAAAAATAGTTATCTGGGAAAATGAGAATATATAAATATTTTAAATTCATACTAAATTCATTGATACTAAGTCTTGAATTTTTCATTGCTTTTGTTACTTTTTATATTACTCTTGCACTTGTGGGAATGTCTGTTACAATAGGTGAACTTCCTTTTGAAAATTCAGATGTAATTATTTATTTAAAATCAGATGGTGTCCATACTGATTTTGTATTACCTGTAATGTCTAAATCAGTTGATTGGTCAACCATATTTTTAAGATCTGACACAAAAAGTAATGATTCTTCTAAAAATCACATTTCAATAGGTTGGGGCGACCAAGGTTTCTTTTTGAATACTCCACAATGGTCTGATTTGACTTTTCAAACTGCTTTTAATGCTGCTTTTTATAGAGGGAAATCAGCTATTCATATTAACTATATTAACGTTAAAGATATAAATACCGATTTTAGAGAACTCAAAATTTCAAAGAATAACTATCAAAAATTAATAAGCTATATTCAGAATTCACTTTTAAAAAAAGAAGAAAGAAATTATTCGTGTATTAAAAATAGAGGTTATTGGGAGACAGATGCTTTTTATGAATCGAAAGGAAGTTACGGGTTGTTTAATACCTGTAATTCTTGGATAAATGAAGGGTTGAAAGAAGCTGAATTGAAAGCGTGTCTTTGGACTCCTCTCAATTCAGGTATTTTTAGGAATTACAGTAAAAATTAATTTTTCTTACTGTTAATTTCGTGAATAAAATAGAACGTTTTATCTATTGTTTCATATTGTCCGTTTGGTTGAGGACCTAATGCTGGCGAAGAAACAATGTATCCAATTTGATCAATTAATACATAATATGGATAATTTTCAATCTTAAACTTTTTAAGAATAGGATCATTATCTTTTACTTCAAACTTATTCCAAGGAATTGTCGAAAGTGTTTTTTTTGTTTCTTCACTAGTGTTTGTATTTGATGGATAAATCGAAATGAAAACAACATCATTCTTATACGTTTCCTGTAATTTTTTCAATAAAGGAATTTCAGTATTACAATTTTCACTCAAAGGATTATAAAAATGAAGATATAAATGCTTTCCGTTGAAAGAGCTTAAATTAGTTGTCGTTCCATCTTGAGCTATTAGACTAAATTCAGGAGATTTTGCTCCAGGTACTAATTCTAAAAGTCGATTTGAAGTGTTTTTTGCAATTATTTCATCATTTTTAAACATACTGTGTTTCGAAAGACTATCAAGTATTGAAAGAATATTATTTTGGTATTCAGCTCCTTTATAAAATTCTTCAGACAATAATTTAATCATTGCGATTTCTCGAATACGCAAGTTTATCAAGGTGTATTCACCACCAAGCGCTTTCATCAAAAGAGTTGGACTGCTTTTTTCAATTGCTAAATTTACACGAGCAGCTGTCTCAACATTAAATCGAGGCATTTGATTTTCGTAAAATTTAGATAAATATTGCATGTATGCATCGTTTTCATAACATACTGGTGTGTGTTTTAAATAAAAATCATGCTTTTCATACTTATTTCTAGTTCCAACATTTTGAATTTCATCCATTGAAGCAAATGTAAATTTTACATATGTTTTGAAAAAAGTACTTGTATCATTTTTATATGCTTTTTCAGCATTTAATTTGAACGTATCTAATTCTTTTGCAAATTCAATTGGCTTGCTATTTTTACTGTAATAGAAATTTCCAATGAAATCATCAACCCAGCGATCAAATCCCAAAATTTTATAATTGATGTCATTACTGTCTAATGAAAAGAAAGTCAATTCAACAGAGTTTCCACTTGGTCTGAAAGGATCATATTTATCTTTTTCAGGAAATAAAACTTCATACTTAGCATGAGGTTGAATATATAAAAACGCTTTATTTTTATTCGAACGAATAATTAACTTTTCATTTTTAGGAGCTGTAATTTCAAATTGAAAAGTACTATCTTTTTTAACAGTTGTGCTTGAAATTAATTCTTCTGTTAACGTTAGATAGTCTTGAATTTTATAGATTTCAATTGATTTACCAATATAGGCCGGTGCATACCCCATAATAATTGTACTTTTCTCTTTCTGTCCATAAGAAAGGAAACTTAATCCAAGTGAAATAGCTATTAAAAAAAAGGATTTTATCATTGTAGCGTTTTTGTTAAATAGAAGCATTAATTATACTATATTAAACGAGAAGACTCGAATTTGTTACAAATTTTGTTATAGAACCATTGTTCTTATATATTTCTCTAACAATTGATGCATTAATAGCGCTATATTGCTGATCAGTCAAAAAGAATATTGTTTCGATGGTTGAAATTTCTAAATTCATATGAGCAATAGATTTTTCATATTCAAAATCTTTAGAATCTCTTAAACCACGAATGATGTAATTTGCATTAATATCTGCACAAAAATCAACGGTCAATTTATTGTATGTTGACACTCTAACATTATCATATTCTGTGAAAAGTGATTCAATATGTTTGATTCGTTTTTCAGTGTCAAATAAATATGTTTTTTGTTGATTTACACCAATTCCAATTATTACTTCATCAAAAAGAGGTAAAGCTTTTTTTACAACAGCTTCATGCCCTTTCGTAAAAGGATCAAAAGAACCAGGAAATAAGGCGATTTTCTTCATTTATTCATCATCTTTTGGGTCATTACTAAAAAAGCTAAAATGCACATTTCCATACAATCGTTTGTTTTCAAAAGACGGGTAATGTTCTAATTTAGTCTCTCTTCCATGTTCCACAATTAATACGCCATTTTCTTTTAATAAGTTTCTTTGAAATACGATCTCAACTATCTCATGATGAAATTTCAACGCATAAGGTGGATCAGCAAAAATAATATCGTATTGATTAGTAGTTTTTAAAAGAAATTGAATAATATCTTGTTTAATGACTAATAAATCTTCTTCGACATCTAATTCTTTAGCATTTTGACGAATAAACTTAGTACAGAAAAAATCTTTATCAACTGCAGTCACTTTACCTGCTTCGCGTGATAAAAATTCAAATGTAATATTTCCAGTACCTGCACATAAATCTAAAACATCAAAATCAACCAAAGAGTATCTATTCTCAATTAAATTGAAAACACCTTCTTTAGCATAATCTGTTGTTGGACGCGAGGGAAAGTTTTTTGGAACAGAAAATCTTCTTGATTTTAATTTGCCTCTAATTATACGCACTGGATATGAGAATTAAGTATTGTTTGCTTATTGATTTCAACTTTTGAATCAACAATTTCTTTAAATTTTAATAACTTCGATTTTACTTCAATAATACACTCGTCATTTGCTCCAGAACCTTGTAGAATTGAAATTGAATTATTTTCGTTGAACATGTTTTTTTGTTGTAATGAAAATAAAACATGGTAAATAATATCATCAGAATTCAAATAATTAAAATTTGAATAAAATTGTAATTCATTTTTATTTGACAATATTAAATTGAATGAATTTTCATGAATTACTATGATTGTTAAACTTTTTGAAAAAGAACTTTTGAAAATGCTCCTAAGAATAAAACTACCTTCATTTTGAATAACAATTCTAGGGAATTTAATAACAAAGAACGATTTAACCCACAATGGAATTTCAAAGATGTTTACTAAAGATAATTCAGGTATGCGATTGTAATCAATGTGTGTTAATGGTATATTTTCACTAAAACTTAAGTTAAAAATATCTTCTGGTTTTACTTCACTAAATACATTACTTGGTATCAATGTTGACAATGGTGTATACCAAGACAAAGAATAATCATCAAAATCTCTTTCCTTGTATTTCTTTTCCTGAAAAATACGTTCTAATTGTTCTTTGTACTGGTAATCAATTTTTTCCTTGAAAAAAAAACTATCAATCGTTTCAATCAATCCATCTTGAATGGTAGTGAATTTTACAGAATTTTCAGAAAGTTCTATTGCTAATTGACTTTTCATTGCTTTTTTGTTCTTATACAAATTTACAATTTAAAATTGTATATTTTATTATTTAGTTTGAACCAACAACTTCTTTTAGAAATTGACTAAAACTAACACGTTTATAATTTGAAGGTATACCAAATAAATCTTTATTTGGCGTGGCTTTTTCCATGGAAACTAAAGTGTATAAAAATATTCCATCTTCGGTAGTTATTGAATATTTTACAGGCAAACCAGGTATATCATTATAGGCATCTAAGTATTTGGGAGAAAAATCTTTAAGATATAAAATTTCGATTGTGTTTTTTGTTGAAGAATTAATTAATTGTAACCTATTGGCTTTCATACCAGCTACTTTTCGTTTGCCAATTTTCTTTTTGTAAATAACTTTGTTTGTCATTTTAAAAGAAGAGCTATCTTGAATGCTTAAGTCAGTTTGAATAGCATAAAAATTATTCTTTGCTTCAAGAAGTAATATTGATTTATTGAAGACCAAATGTTTTATTACAACTTGTTGACCTAGTTGATCTGAATAATTCTCTATTCGAACAATAGTATCATTCGTATAAATAGTCATTGTTTTAGGTTTAAATAGTTTTTGCAAGGCAGTATCTTGAATCTGAATTGAATAGACTAATTTTCCCTGAAATGATTTATAATCTTGGGAATAAATGATGAAAGGAAGCAAAATAATGATCAACAATTTCAAACGCATAGTCTTTTTTTAAGTATAATTTATTTTAATTTTCTCTTACAGTTATACTAAATTCAAAAATAGAGGTTATCACGATTCATTATTTAATAAAAAAAGAAGCTTATTAACAGAATTTTCAACGTTGATAAACAAACTCATTCAATATTTACCTTGATTTTTTTAAAATCACTATAATATCTTACATTTGTAATCTAGGAAATTAATGGAAATAATGAAAAAAGATATTACTATACTAATTAATCGTTCAGAAATTACTGCAGGAACTAGAGGTTCATCTTTAGGACCTGATGCGGTTATAACTGCAGCCAGGAATAAGGGGAAATCCTTTTTTGGAGATTACCCAATAGAAGAAATCAAACATGTAAATCATTTATTAGACCAACAAACAAAATACCAATATGCAAAAAGAATTGATGGATTGTTTTCGATTTATTCTTCTTTAAACGAGAGCGTTTCAAAATTATTATTAGCGAATAAATTTCCATTCGTGATTGCTGCTGATCATGGTTCAGCGGGTGGAACGATTGCTGGAATAAAAACAGCTTTTCCTGAAAAAAGATTAGGTATTATTTGGATCGATGCACATGCTGATATTCATACACCATATACAACACCATCGGGAAATATGCACGGAATGCCTTTGGCTACTGTTTTGAGTCAAGATAATTTAGCTTGTAAAATCAATGATTTGTCAGATGAAACATTCGATTATTGGAACAAATTAAAAAATATTGGAGGTATTTCACCAAAAGCCAATCCAGAAGATCTTGTTTTTATAGCTGTTAGAGATACAGAAGAGCAAGAAGATGCAATCATGGATGAATTGAACATAAAAAATTATAAAGTTTCTGAAGTTCATGAAAAAGGAATCGCTAAGGTTATTTCTGAAATAGAATCAAAATTAAACGACTGTGATATTATTTATGTTTCGTTTGATGTAGATTCTATGGATCCTGAAATGACATCTCACGGAACAGGGACGCCAGTTAAAAATGGTTTATCACCAAAACAAGCCGAAGAAATTTTAAATTTGTTGGCTGCAAACGATAAAACAGTTTGTATTGAATTTGTTGAAGTAAATCCATGTTTGGATGAAAAAATAAATAAAATGGCAGATGTTACTGCTGATTTAGTTGAATCAGTTTTAGAAACATTAGGTAAATAAAAGTATAATTTAAAATTAAAGATGAACACAAAAGTTTCTATCAATGAACAAATTAGATTGATTCTAATTGAAAATTCAGAAGTGTTATTTGGAACAAAAATTGATGAAAATTTAATTCAATTTCAAAAAACAAGGAAAGAGGTAGAAGGTGATGTGACATTGGTAATTTTCCCTTTTGTAAAAGCATTAAAATGTTCTCCAATTGAAGCTGG
>CALPUT020000038.1 GCA_943326825.2 Chryseobacterium gleum
ATTGAAATCTAATTTATGGAATATACTTATACATTACAGAAATTAATGGCAGAAAGTAATTATCTGCTTGCAATTCGAGATAATTTTGAGAGTTTATTATCAAAATCTGTATTTTCAATAGTAGAAAGTCAAATTTCAAATGATAATTTAGATGTAAATATTAAAAACAGAATTTTTAGTGTGGTAGTAGAATGTGTTCAAAATATCTGTTCAAATGATAAAGCTCATTCAACCTCTAAAAATTCTATCTTATTATTGAATAAAGTAGAACTTGGTCATAATATTGTTGTTGGGACCAAATTAAACACTGAAAGGAAAAATAGATTAGAACAAATATTAACTGAAATTTCAACTTCAAGTATAGAAGAACTTAAAATTAATCGAAAAAATATAATTTCAACAAGAGCTAGTTTAGAGGAATCTCAAAAAGAAGTGTTAGCTCTAATTGATATGTTTATCCGTTCTACAGGTAAAGTGAAATATTACTTTCAAGGTGAAGATGGAAACGATTGTTTTTTAATAATCGAAATAGAAATTTCTAATAACTAAAATTATGGCTCTTATGGATACATCATTAAAACAAATTCATTCAATTATGAATGATGAAAATGCAGTTTTAATATACTCAGGTGAGTTTAATCAAGATATTGTAAAATCGATGTTAAGTTATACAGAAGGTAAGTTAGAATCTTCAGGTATAGATGATTTAGTTCGAAAAAAGATTTTTAATGTTATGGTTGAACAACTCCAGAATATTACAAAACATCAATATACGGATGAAGAAAAACAAGTGGTACAACCTTGCTTTATATTAATCGAACAAGAAAACTTTTATAATCTAGTTACTGGAAATCCTATTCATATCGATACAATTCAAATGGTAAAAGATAGAATTGATCAAGTGAATGGTTTAAATGCAGAAGAGCTAAAGGCATTATACAAACAAGCGAGATTGAATTCAAGAATATCTGAAGTGGGTGGAGCTGGTTTAGGATTTATAGATGTTGCTAGAAAAACGGAAAATAAACTTGAATATGCATTCTTTGATATTGAATCTGCGAATTATAAATATTTCACTTTGAAAACTCAAATAAATAAAATTATTGAGTGATTTTAGTGGAAACTGATTAAAATAAGATATTTACTTTACACAAATTTTTTAATAATAAATAAAATGGAACATTTAATAATTGACAAAACAGACGATACTCCATCAATTGATTTTAACCCAACTTCAAGAGAATTAAAAATTAGTGGTAGATCGTTACCAGAAGATGTGACTACATTTTATGCACCGGTTTTAGAATGGTTAGATGAATTGGAAGAAACACCTGTTGGTGAATTTAAATTCATCGTTAATTTAGAGTATTTTAATACAGCATCTTCTAAACTTATCTTGGATATTTTAATGAGGTTAGAAGATATTCATACTGGTGGAAATAATACAATTGAAATAGTTTGGAATTATGACAAGCGTGATACTGATATGGAAGAAGCTGCTGAAGAATATTCAGAATTGGTAGAAGTTCCATTTCAAATTGTTGGAATATAATTACAATATAGTTTAATAGATTGATTTTTATGGTTAAATATTCAAATTTTGAATATATCGACTGGCATCTTAAATTCTTATTTTTTAAAATATAAAATATGAGTGAGGAAATATTAAAAGCGTTAATGCAATTGTTCGCGATCATCAGTAAACAAGATGATGGAGGGAGTGATGTGCATGATGAATACGTGAAAGAGTTTCTTTTGTCTCAGATTTCAAGGGAGAGATTTGATGTTTATTACGATCAATACAATGATTATAAAAATGCAGAATCTTCCAATAATAATTCGAGTAGAACATCTGTAAAAGATTCTGTTAGAACACTTGCTCTTTGTAAAAGAATTAATAAAACACTTTCACAAAAGCAAAAGTCAATCGTATTGGTTCGTATTACTGAATTTGTTTTTATTTCAGAAAAGATTTCGAATTTACGAATTGAACTATTAAAAACGATAGGAGATGTATTTAAAATTGAACCTATTGAGTACGAAAATATTTATAATTTTTCTGCAGCAAATTCATTAGAAGATATAAAAGGAAATGAAAATTTTCAAATTTATCTAGATAAGGAATATTTTGAAGCAACTGATAATCGTTTTTACAACAAAGAAGGATTAAATGCTGTTTTTTATTTCTTATTAGTTGAATCTGCAGGTATTGTTTTATTTCGTTTTTTTGGAGATATAAACGTTCATTTGAATGGTCTTCAAATTAAATCGAACAAGACTTATGTTGTAAATGATGGTTCAACTATTCGTACTCCAAAATCTTCTATTTTTTATAGTGAGGTTCTAACCAATTATAGAAATAAGGGAGACAATCAAAATATTTTCTTTGAAGCAGATATTCCTAAATATACTTTTCCAAATGGTAAAGTTGCACTAGAAGGTGTCAAAATAGTTGAGGAATCAGGAACCTTGATTGGTATAATGGGTGGTTCAGGAGCTGGTAAAACAACATTGTTAAATGTATTATCAGGGATTGAACCAACAGATCAAGCAAGTATATTGATAAATGGATATAATATAAAAACAGAAGAAGCAAAGGCAAACATCGGTTTTATTCCCCAAGATGATTTATTGATGGAAGATTTGACAGTTCTTCAGAATTTATATTATAATGCCAAATTAATCAACAATACGTGGACGGAAGATGAAATTTATACACGTATTGAAAAGGTTTTAAAAGAGTTAGGTTTATTTGAAATAAGAGATATTGCAGTTGGTAGCCCATTAAATAAAAAAATAAGCGGTGGACAGCGTAAGCGATTAAATATAGCTCTTGAGTTAATTAGAGAACCATTAGTTCTTTTTGTAGATGAGCCAACTTCTGGATTATCTTCAAAAGATTCTGAAAATGTAATGACTCTGTTAAAACATTTAGCTCAAACAGGTAAAATAATTTTCGTTGTTATACATCAACCTGCAAGTGAAATTTACAAATTGTTTGACAAGTTATTTATACTTGATGTTGGAGGTTTACCGGTATACTATGGTAATCCAATTGAAGCAGTTATTTATTTTAAAACAATCACAGATCAGGTAAATAAAGAGATAGGAGAATGTATAACTTGTGGAAATGTTACTCCAGAACAAATATTTGACACGCTTGAAGATAAAGAAATTGATGATTTTGGTAATTATACTTTGAATCGTAAAATTAAACCAGAAAAATGGAATGAGTTTTACAAGCAAAACATCAAAATAAAAGAATTAGATACAAATAAAGAGTTTGATAAATTAGAAACAATTAGACCAGCAAGTCTGATAAAGCAATTTAGAATTTTCTTTTCTAGGGATTTAATGTCTAGGCTAAATGATCGACAGTATGTATTAATTGCTTTGCTTGAAGCGCCTGTTTTAGCAGCTTTACTTAGTTTTATCATCAAAAGTTCTAATAATACGGATCAAGAATATACATTTAGTTTAAATGAAAATGTTCCTGCTTATATTTTTATGTTAATTATTGTTGCTTTGTTTGTAGGGCTAACAATTAGTGCAGAGGAAATTTTCAAGGATCTGAAAATCTTAAAAAGAGAGAAGTTTCTAAGATTATCTAGATTTAGTTATTTGAAATCAAAGGTTACCTATTTGACAATATTATCTCTCATTCAATCATTTTTATTATGCGCTGTAGGTAATACAATTATTGAATTGCATGACAATTTCATTTATTATTGGGTATTAATTTTTTCTGTTTTCGTGTTTGGTAACATTCTAGGTCTTTTACTTTCATCTAGTTTTAAAACAATTGTAACGATTTATATAATCATCCCTTTAATTGTAATTCCTCAAATGATTTTAGGAGGAGCAATGTTTAAGTTTGAAAATTTAAATAAGTCAATAGGTGGCGGTCATCATATTCCTATTGTCTCGAATGTAATGGTTTCTAAATGGGCTTATGAGGCTATTATGGTGGCACAATTTTCAGAGAATAAGTATGAAAAAGAAGTCTTTGAATTTGAACAAGTTCTAAGTGATTTTAATTATAGAACTTCTTATTTGTACCCTTATTTAACAGATGTTTTGAATGATCAAATTTCAGGAGATAAGGATGAAAGCAAGATTCAATGTTCTGATACTGTTTTAAACATGCTTAAGTATGAAGCTACTAAGCCAATTGCGAAAAGTTTACTTTCTTTTGATTTATCGAATTGTAGTGTAGGCAAAGCGCTTAAATATGTAGAGGATTTATCAGAATTGTACCAAGATAAGCAAAATGAATTAGCTCGATTAAAAGATGATAAAATCATTGCATTGAATAAATCTTTAGGCGGAGATGTGCTAATGGAAATAAAAAGAAGATATCACAATGAAAATGTTTCTGATATCGTTCAAAACTCAACTTCAAAGAAAAAGTTCTTTGTTGAAAATTCAATGGTTTACCAAAACTATGATCATGTCTTTTTACGCGATCATTTAGATTCAAATTACAAAGCACAAGGTTCGTATATGTATGTCCCAATAAAGTCTTTTTTCGGAATTGTTATTCCTACTTTTTGGTTCAATATTATTATTATATGGATATTTAATTTAGTTCTATTTTTCGCATTATATTTTGATCTTTTGAAAAGATTAATGGATATTGAAATCGTAAAAAAGAAAACATTCTAGAAAGAAAATAAAGGTTATAAAAAATAAAATAAATTCATATGAAAAAAAGTAAAGTATCATTTTTTATTGGAATATTCTTAACATCTTCATTATTTGTAAGTTGTTCTGGTAATTCAGAAAATTCATTAGAAAATGAATTGAATAAAAAAGAAGATTCAAAAGTTAAAGTCAGTAAAGAAGAAATTGATAAATTGATACAATCATTTCCGTCACCTATTGAAACTTCAATAATTATTAAAAAAGCAGGAAATGCTTTCAATAGTGAATTATTAATTCCAACAAAAAAATTAGATCGTTTTGTTTCCAATTATGACAAAGCAATGGCGATGGGTGCTTTAGGTGGTGATATGGGTTATATTAATATTTATGAAAAATCATTTGTAGCGATTGATTATTTAGCAGCTATAAGATCATTGTCAGTAGAATTAGAGATCGATCGTTTTTTTGATTTTGAAAGTATGGTAAGAATGGCAAAGAGCTCTAGTAATATTGATTCATTAATGCAAATGTCAACTGAAAGTTTTAATGGTATGGAGAAATACCTTAGAGAAAAAGGGAGAAATGAATTAAGTGTGTTAATTGTATTTGGTACTTGGATAGAAGGCTCTTATATTATTGGATATATTGCAAATGACAATATGTCTGAGGAAATGAAAAACCGTGTCGCTGAACAAAAAGAAAGTGTAGAGAAGATTTATGAAGTTTTACAAGCGTCTTCAAATGATAAATATTTTGCTAATTTGGCACGTCAAATGAAACCTCTTTTGGATTTGTATAAAAAAGTAAAAATTGAAAAAATCATTAGAGAACCTGAAATGAAAGAGATAAATGGTGAATTAGTTTTTATTGATAAAAGCGAAACTAAAATTGTTGCAGAAGGAAATGTTATTCAAGACATTATTAATGAAACAGTTAAATTAAGAAACCAACTTTTAAAATAAATTTTTCTAAATTATGAAAAGTAAATATTTTATCATAGCTCTTTTTATTGGTTTTGGAGGGTTATTATCATTAGTTAACTCTCCTCTTGGAGGAGGGAAGTGTACTGGAGACCAAGAGTATGCAATAGGCTTGACGATGTTGGACAAGTATAAATTAATAAAAGATTATCGTGTTTCACTTAAAGGAGGCAATTCTGAAAAACCTCCAACAGATAGTTATATGATTTCCTTAAAAGCAGGACTTAAATACCGTTTAATTCCAATTAGTAATCCAAATAACAAAACAAAAATGATCATGTCAATTTATTTAAATGAAGAGAAAACAGTTTTATTGGCTACTTCTTTTAATAAAGTGACAGGAAAACATTATCCTAAAATTGATTTTAACTGTAGGACAACGGGTACGTTCTATTTGTTTTATGAATTTGATGCTGCTGAAAAAGGCTGTGGAGTAGGTATGTTCTCTGTTGAGAATTAAAAACAATAAAGGTTTGATATAAAATGCTGTCTATATTAGACAGCATTTTTTTGAAATTAATAATTAAGTAAAGTAATAATTTCTTTTGCTTCTTTAACATCATGAACTCTAAGTATTGAAGCTCCTTTTTGAATAGCTAACGTATTTAATATTGTAGTTCCATTTAATGTTTCTTGAGGAGTACAATTTAATTTATTATAGATCATTGATTTTCTTGAGAATCCTACTAGAATAGGTTTTTTTAATAATCTTAAATCTTGTAATTGATTTAATAGTTCATAATTTTGATTAATTGTTTTACCAAAACCAAAACCTGGATCTATTATAATATCATTTATACCTTTTTTTTCAAGAATATTTATTTTTTCTGATAGAAAAGATGTTACAGTTTTGAAAATTGATGAATTATTGTCTATCTTTTTTTGCATTGTTTGAGGTGTTCCAACCATGTGCATTAAAATATATGGACATTTGTAATGTTCAATAATATCAATAAGTTTTTCATCAATATTCCAAGCACTTATATCATTAATGATGGAAACACCATTTTCTAAACCAATTCTTGCAACTTCTGATCTAAATGTATCTAGTGAAATTGGAATTTGATGAAAATGGTTTGATATCCAATTCAATGTAGTTGAAATACGATTAATTTCCTCTTGAATTGAAATTTCTTGAGCTCCAGGACGTGAAGAATATCCACCTAAATCAATAATATCCACTCCTTCATTTATGAATTTCTCAACTTGTTTAAGTGTTTCTATTTCAGTTGTTTTTCTACTTTCTTTATAGAATGAATCTGGTGTGCAATTGATGATACCCATTACTTTAGGAATAGATAAGTCAATTAAATTATCCTTTACTCGAAGATATTTATTTGTTGGAAAATGTGTATCTTCAACCTTTAAATTATGCATAATAGATTAAATGAGTCAAACATCATTAGAATATACAAATGTAATCAATGTTTGTAGAGAATTATTTTCTAAGAAAACAAAAGATTATGGAACGGCTTGGAGGATACTAAGACCGAGCTCTTTAACGGATCAAATTTTTATTAAAGCTCAACGTATACGTACGATTCAGGAGACAGGTATTAATAAAGTTGGTGAAAGTATCGATGATGAATTTATAGCAATTATTAACTATTGCATAATGGCTTTGATACAAATTTCTGAAAGAGAATTAAAAGAAATGGAAATAGAACCATCTTTAGCAGTTAGTTTATATGATAAATATTCTAAAGAAGCTTTTGATCTAATGATGAAAAAAAATCATGATTATGGTGAAGCATGGAGAGATATGAGAGTAAGTTCTCTGACTGATTTAATTTTAATGAAAATATTACGTGTTAAACAAATAGAAGATAATAATGGCTCAACAATTATAAGTGAAGGTATTGATGCAAATTATTTTGACATGTTAAATTACTCTGTTTTTGCAATGATTCATCTGTTAAAACAAAAATAAGATGAAGCAAAAAGTTACATATCAAGGAAGATCTTTGTTTTTTAATTTCTTATTTGTATTCATTAATTTAGTAGGAATATCTTTAATTGTCATTGGATTTCAGCCATTTTTTAATTTCTATAAACTTCTTTTTTTACTTCTTGGGTTTGGATTAATGTCATTATCAATTTTTGGATTGATTATATTCAAAGGTAGATTATTAATGTCAAGTGTTGCAAGAGTTATTGTAGGAAGTATTTGTATTATATCAGGTTTAGTTAAAGCTAATGATCCTTTAGGATTTTCGTATAAATTAGAAGAATATTTTGAAGATGGTGCATTGGCATACAGAATAAAGGAAATCTTTAATGTACCGTCTTTTTCAATCGAATATTTAATTAATTATGCTTTGATAATTAGTGTAGTTATTTGTGTTTTAGAAATAGTATTAGGTGTTTTATTGATAATTGGCGGAAGAGTAAAAATTGTATCATATTTAACGCTGTTAATGATGTTATTCTTTACTTTTTTGACATTGCATACTGCAAATTGTGACTCAAAAAGTAAATTTTTAGATGAAGATTCTTACAGTTTATCTAGTGAACTCGGGCAATTAAAATTATCAGAATCTAAAACAAATAAAAATATCAAGATTGTTTCAAAATTAAATAATCAAATTATAGTTCATGAAATGAAGCAACCCCAATGTGTAACTGATTGTGGTTGTTTCGGTGATGCACTGAAAGGTTCTGTAGGTCGATCTTTAACTCCTTCAGAATCTCTTTGGAAAGATATTGTTTTAGTTTATTTGGTAATATGGGTTTTTATATCACAATGGAAAATCAAACCAAATACTTGGAAAAATAATCTATGGTTTTTATCTATTTCAATGATTTTGGTTTCTTTATTTTCTTGGGTTTTTGGTTGGTATTTTCCGATATTATTTAGTTTGATAGTTTTGCTCGCGGCACTTTGGATGAAGCAAGTTGGAGGAAAGTATTTAGGAAATACACTCGGAAGCTCATTAATTGTGATTCTACTAAGTACTATTTTTGTATCATATGTTCTTTATTATGAACCGTTAAAAGATTACAGACCATATGCTGTTGGAAATAATATATTGCAAAAAATGTATGATGGAATAGAGGGTAGATATAAATCCATGTTAACATATAAAAATAAGAATACTGGTGATCAAAAAATATTCGATGCTTCATCAAATGAATATTCTTCTTCAAAAATTTGGGAACTGAAAAATTGGGTAAATATTGGTGTTGAGAATATTCCAATTGTAGAACCTCGTCAACCTTCAATAACAGATCAATTCGATCCATTTATTTCAAAAGAAGATATTTCAACTGCAGAATTAACTATTCCACTTGTTAGAAGGATAGTTGAACTAGATAATAAAGAAGATTCAGATATTTCTTTAAGAAATTACATCGTTCATGAAAAGAAAATTGTAGTTCTTGTTTCTAAGCAATTGAATAAATCTAATTGGAGTTCGATTGAAAGAATAAAATCTATATTTCAAGAGTGTAAGAACAACAGTATACCTTTTATTCTCATAACAAATTCAAGTAGAAGTGCAATTAATGCATTCAGAATTAAATTCGGATTTAATGTTCCTACTTTTATAAATGATGAAATAGAATTAAAGGCAATCAGTAGATCAAATCCAGCATTATTAATTATTAAAAATGCTGTAATTAAAGGTAAATATCCACATCGTTCTATACCGAAGTATGAATGGTTATCTAAAAATATATTATTTAAGAAATGAGAAAGAAAATAGTAGCTGGTAATTGGAAAATGAATCTATTGAGTAGAGATGCTCAAGAATTATTTTCAACTATTTCAAAAGAAGTAACATCTTCAGAAAAATGCCATGTAATGGTTTTTAGTCCTTCTTTATTTATTTCAAAATTAGCTGAAATTAAAAGTCAAGTTAAGTTAGGTTTCCAAAATTTTTATCCTGAAGAAAAAGGAGCATTTACTGGTGAGATTTCTATAACTCAAGTACAAGATTCGGGTGCAAATAATGTATTAATCGGACATTCTGAAAGAAGAGCATATTTTAATGAAGATCATAGATTTTTAAAAAATAAAGTTGATGCTGCATTAAAATATTCAGTTAATGTGATTTTTTGTTGTGGTGAGCCTTTAGAAGAGAGAGAAGCAGGTAATGAATTGATCTATGTTAAACAGCAATTGATTGATAGTTTGTTTCATTTAAATGATTCAGAAATTATTAAATGCGTAATTGCTTATGAACCAGTTTGGGCAATAGGAACAGGTATAACAGCATCAATAGATCAAGCTGAATCAATGCACAAATCTATTAGAAGTTGGATAGAAGAAAAATATAATAAAGAAATAGCTGATTCAATTTCAATTCTTTATGGAGGTAGTTGTAATGCTGCTAATGCAAAAGAATTATTTGCTTGTCCGAATGTTGATGGTGGTTTAATTGGTGGTGCTGCCCTTGATGCGAATTCATTTTTACAAATAATAGCTTCTTTTTAATGGATTATTTAGAATTAGAAATTAAGATAGAACCGAGAGATCCTTGGGCTGAAATTATTACAGTTGAATTATCAGAATTAGGATTTGAAAGTTTTGTTGAGACAGAAGAAGGGGTTTTAGCTTATGGTGCGGTTAAGACTATATCGATGGACTATGTTGTCGAACAAACGATTTTATCCAGAAATACGGATGAATTTAAAATTTCATATACAGAAAAGGTAATTCCTCATCAAAATTGGAATGCTGTTTGGGAATCTGATTTTCATCCAGTTGAAGTAAAGGATTATTTAACAATTGTTGCACCTTTTCATTCAAAAGAAGATCGAAAAGGAATGATTGTTGAAATTCAACCTCAAATGTCATTTGGTACAGGTCATCACCAGACAACTTGGTTAATGTCTTCTGCTCTTTTTGAATTAGACAAAATGCCTGATAATGTTCTAGATATGGGAACTGGGACAGGAGTATTAGCAATAATTGCAGAAAATTTAGGAGCTAAAAATATTGTTGCAATTGATATAGAAGATTGGTCTGTAGAAAATGCTAAAGAAAATGTAGTTCGTAATAAATGTGAAAAAATTAATGTATATTGTGGTGATGTAGATTTGATTCAAAATCAAAAATTTGGATTAATAATTGCTAACATTAATAAAAATGTATTAAAAGCACATATGAAGGCTTACAGTGATTCACTAGAAATAGGAGGTACATTATTATTGAGTGGATTTTTTGAATCAGATGTTGAAGAACTGATATCTTTCTCATCAAATTATGATTTGCAAAAACAAAATGTTATTTCAAAAGAATCTTGGGCAGTAATTAAAATGATAAAAAAATAATACTCAAATTAATCTATTATGCTGGAAAAAAGGATTATATTTTTGGTTCTATTCTTTATGTCAGGAATAGTGTTTTCTCAATCTTACCCAAATGATAGAGAAAAATTTGTTAAATATTTTCAAAAAAGTTTACAAGAATTTGGTAGAGGAGATTTTAGAGATTTCGCTCATAGAGACTTGGAGAAATCGTTATTGGAGTCTTCAGATTTTCCAAATGACTATTTTAACAAAATGGTTGAAACTTGTAATTTAATGGAATCAAAAAGATTGAGTCCTTATCCAGAGATTTATAATTATGTTTTCTCAGTTTATTCATTTATTAAGGGTAAACAATCTCAAGCAAGTTTTACCGCTTGGCATAGTTCTGTAAATAAACTTTTAGATTTGCGTGACACTCGAAAATTCACTGATTTTATAGAGCTATCTGCAGGTTTTTTCTCAAAAACATTAATTGCAGCATCCTCTAATTTTGATTGGTATTATTATGGAGGAAGTTATTCATTTGAATTTACTGATAAACCTTTTATTCGTTTTGCAAATGGAACACTTGCATGTAGAGTAGAAAATAGAGATTCAGACACTAAAAATAAACAGCCATATATAGATAGTTTAGTAATTATGACTACAAGTGGAGTATACGATCCTATATTAAGAAAATGGGAAGGTAATGGAGGTGTGCTTAATTGGGAAAAAGTAGGTTTATCAAAAATTGAAACATATGCTACTCTTTCAAAATATGAGATTTCATTGAAGACAGCTACTTTCACTGCTGATTCAGTAACTTTAAAAACACCATACTTCAATAGAACAATTAAAGGAAAGTTAACAGATCGAGCTCAGAAAATTAATAGGGAAATGGATAAAATTTATCCTCAGTTTATTTCATATGAGAGTAGATTACCAATCAAAAATATTAGACCAGATGTAGATTATGATGGTGGTTTTTCATTACAAGGTAGTAGCTTCGTTGGAGTAGGCTTTCCAACTGCTCCTGCAAAGATAATTATTTATAGAAATTCAAAGCCATTTATATATGCTAGTTCTCAACAGTTTACTATTGCACCTAAAAGGATAACATCTGCTTCAACAGGTATTAAAATGGTTTTTAATGTCACTGATTCTATTTCACATCCAGGTGTAGATTTTTCTTATGATTTAGATAAGAAAATAGTTGAAATGGCCAGAACAAAATCAGGAATTGGTCAATCACCATTTGAAGATTCTTACCATCAGTTGGATATGTATATGCCTAAGTTAACTTGGAATACAGAAACGAGTGACTTGAATATTACATATGAAATAGGTACTTCTCAAGAACAAAGAATAGCAC
>CALPUT020000039.1 GCA_943326825.2 Chryseobacterium gleum
AAATCTGACTGCATCATCTGCGTTGGAATTGTTGCTGGATAATTCGATTTTAAAAAGTTAGTATCCTTTGAAATTACTACATATTCGCCCTTACCAATTAAAAATTGCGAATTTATGGTTTTTAGATTGGAAATCGTATCGTTTGCAAAGTTCCCCAATTGCCAATTTTGAAGGTCAATAATCTTATTTGAATTGTTGTAAACTTCTACAAAATCTGAACCGCCAGTTAAAGGATCAAACAAGATTTCATTGATGAATAAATCACCTTTGACTGCTGTTTCTGGTAGAGCAAAATGTCCCGTCAAATCGGTTTGATTGCCCCAACAATCTGCCACATTATTCAGTTGAAGCGTATAAATTGTACTCGGAATAATCGCTGAAGAAGTCGTGATTGAATATGAATTTGGATATTGCCCATTCACCAAAATTTGAGCAACATTCAACGCTGGTGAAAAGTTCAAAATGGAATTCATCAAAGAAGTTGAATCCATTCCTTCGTTAAACGTTATCTGAATTTCTGTTGAATTCAAAGGAACGATTGCGTATAAATTCGGTTTTTGAGAATCGGGAAGTGTGTCGTTTACAGAATTGACTGCTTCAGGTGTTCCTCCTAATGAATTGTTACTCGCTTTCCAATTATCTTCTGAAGAACATGGATCATTTAATTGAATTCGTTCCAAAGTATAGCCTCCCTCCTTTTTCACCTCATCTTTGTACCAATCATCCGTGAAATTCAATGAATCAATTAATAAACCATTGTTATTCAACAATTTTATAACATCACCACTGTTATTCAAACTTGGAAAACTGCTTACTGATAAGGCTGAAGGATAATCTGTCAAAGAAGAAGAAGCACATAAAATTTTGTATTCTCCAGGAGCAATCCAAGCGCTTTGAATGGTTCCATTTCCAGAGGCATCTCCTATTTTCCACCCATTTAAATTGAAATACTTTTGACTTTTATTGTAAATCTCAACAAATTCAACTTCTGGTAAACCGACTATTGGTGAAGGATCTGCCATGAATTCAGTAATAATTAAATCTCCTTTTATCGGTGTTTCAGAAACGAAATACGAAAAGTTCGTTTGTTGATTTATTCCTGCATTTCCATTGACATCAGCTATTCCATTTGTGGTAACAGTATAGGTTGTTCCATTCGTCAAAGGATTGGCTAAAAGCACATGAATCAAAGACGAATTTGTAGCATCAATCTGAGCATTGGAAACAACATTACTTGGCGAAAACGAATAATTAGAAGTTGTTTGTAAAGCAATTGGATCCAATGGTTCATTGAATAAAATATCTACTTGATTTTGAGTAATAGCAGAAGCACTGATAATCTGTGGAGCTGTTAAATCAACAATTTTTGGTCCAACATAAATATTATCGAAGTAAAATTTATTGGCGTTTGAAACCGTGTAAGTAGTCTGCAAACCAAAATAACTTCCCACCAAATTTGAAGGATCATTTGCGGAAGCTTGAAGTAAAAATTGATCACCACCAGCTGGATCGACAAACAATTTCCAATCTCCAGTAGCTTCACGAATCACTTTTACACTCAATGCAAAACTTGTGGCTATTTGTCCTACATTTCCAGCTAAAATTTCTGTAGAAATCGCATTTTCTTCTTTAAATAAGCGAATAGCATCTAAAGAACCTGTCTCACCAAATTGCAAATAATACCCATCAGGTTGAATGGATAAATCTGAATTATTGGAAGTTAAATAGATTTTAGCATAATTATTAGCTGAAGGAGAAAAAGCGAGTTTGATCCAAAAATGCCATTCTTTTCCATCGATGTCTTGTAAATTATGAGTTGAAGTAATAATTGAATTGGCAGCTAAAGTATTACTTGATTGTAATTGAAGTGATGAGTTAATAGTATAATTAACAGTAGATCCAGTCCATGTTGGATTTGATGAGATTTCACCATCGTTAAAATCTTCACTTATCTGCGCTTTTATGGAAATTATCCAAAAAATTAATAAAAGTGGAAAAAAGTATTTCATTCGTTTGATTTAATGACAACAAATATACTTATTTTTGAAAATAAATAAATTATACTAATTATGAAAGTTGCAGTTGTTGGCGCTACAGGAATGGTTGGAAACGTAATGTTACAAGTATTACGTGAACAAAATTTTCCTATTACGGAATTGATTCCAGTAGCATCTGAAAAATCGGTTGGACAAGAAATCGATTTTGGTGGTTTAAAATACTCAGTTGTTGGGTTGGCTACCGCTGTTGCAATGAAGCCTGATGTTGCTATTTTTTCTGCAGGAGGTGAAACTTCTTTAGAATGGGCTCCAAAATTCGCTGAAGTTGGAACAGTTGTAATTGACAATTCATCTGCTTGGAGAATGGACCCAACCAAGAAGTTAATCGTACCAGAAATTAATGGAGATTCATTAACTGAAAACGATAAAATTATCGCTAATCCAAATTGTAGTACAATCCAATTGGTTTTGACGTTAGCTCCATTACATAAAAAGTATAAAATCAAACGTGTTGTTGTTTCAACCTATCAATCGATTACTGGAACAGGTGTAAAAGCGGTTCAACAAATGGAAAATGAGCGTCAAGATATTTCTGGAGAAATGGCATACAAATATCCAATCGATAAAAACTGTATTCCACAATGTGATAGCTTTGAGGAAAATGGATATACAAAAGAGGAAATGAAATTAACAAATGAAACACGTAAAATTTTAGATCCTGCAATTAGCGTTACAGCTACTGCTGTTCGTGTTCCGGTTGTTGGTGGACATTCAGAAGCTGTAAACATCGAATTTGAAAATGATTTTGATTTAGCTGAAGTTCGTAAAATATTACACGATGCTCCAGGAATCACTTTAAAAGACGATCCAACGACTTTCTCTTACCCGATGCCAAAATATGCACAAGGCAAAGACGATGTGTTCGTAGGGCGTATCAGAAGAGATGAATCACAAGCGAATACAATTAACATGTGGATCGTAGCTGACAACTTACGTAAAGGTGCTGCAACAAACGCTGTTCAAATTGGTAAGGCCTTGATTGAAAAAGGGATATTGGCTGTGGCAAGTATTTAAACAATAAAAATGGGGAGTGATATTACTCACTCCCCATTTACAAAATTTATTTTATATTTTAATATCTAAAAGTATAACCTTTTGCTGAACATTTTGTTTTACAAAAATTAATTTGACATTCAGAAGAACACGCTTTTGGCTCACTATCACCATAGATATCATAACTTTGAGTATAGCTTAGATTGATAGAATTTCCCGATTCAGTATAGCAAGGGCATTCTGAAACTGAAAGCATATCTTTTCGTTTCATAACCTTACTACAAGCTATACATTTCGTTTCTTTATTATCTATTTGATTTCGCTTAGCCTTAATTTGATTCCAGTTTTTATTATTTTTATTTTCATGAGCCAACTGACATGTAGCTGAACACATATCGTGTTTCCAATCTGTATTTCCCATATGGGCGATTGTAAAAGTGTTTTTAAAATCATATTCGGAAATATTTATAGTTGGATTTCCAAAACCATCTTCAAAAAACGCCGCTCTTTCTATTTTTGGAAAATTAGAATTATTATCATAAATTCTGCTGAAAATTATCTTATCTGGATATGTGTATTTACCACAATTATTAGAACATAATACTTTAAAATCCCATGGATCTTTTATTTTAACTGATTGATTAAAATAATAACCTTCGTTAACTCCTGAAAATAGTTTTTGAGGTAACGTTTCTATTAGTTCTTTTGCAGAACGACCTCCAAGAGATTGAGCTTTTAATATTAATTTAACTCCTTGTTCTTTATTTTGAATATATCCCTCTCCATTAAAAACTTTAATACCTTTCAGAGTTAAAGCACCTGTGTTGTTTATAGGAATTAACTTTTCAATATAAAATATACATGAATCATTGTATTTTTTAGTATTAGTATTGTAATAAATCACTTGATATAAACAAGCTAAGTTAAAATATGCATCTGTTGCTCCAAACTGTGCTGCACGATTTAAATAATACGATTTTTGTTTTAAAACCAATTTTGCAGTGTCGTATGGTAAAATAGCACTTAAAAGTTTGAATATAACAGGTCCATATACTTTATCATTCGAGAAATATTGGTTTTTTGGATTCATGTAATCAAATTTCCATTGACCTTGTAATTCCCCTTTTTTATAATCCATAAGTATCTGAGCTAGAGATTTTGGATTTTCATTAACTAACAATATGTCGATTGAACCCCTCAATATTTTTAAGAATTCTTCAGCATCATATTGAATTGTTGAGCCATCAAATGCTTTAGGCACGATGCTTAACATTCCATTATATTTTATGGATGCGAAAGTAAAACTAAGACAGAACGACTTATCATCAATTGCAATCGGCATTTTCTCCAAAGTTGAATTTCGTTTATCAGCTATATTTTCGTAATCATAAGAACTTAAATCAAAACCTTCTTTGAATTTATTAATTTGACTGATTTTATCATCTATCAAATCTTTTACTCTTAATAAATCTTCCTTATTAAAATCCTTAAAATAACTAACTAATAGACTATCTTGAGCAAAATAATACTTATTAAGATTATAATATCCTCTTGCATCTTCAATATCCTTACTAAGAAGAAATAATAATTGGAATTTCATAAATTTAGATGCTGAATTATTTAGAGTATTTTTAGAAATATAAGTCAACGCTTCTGAATTTTGCCAATATCGTTTTCCAGATAAAAATGAAATTGCTTTAATATTACCAATAGTTGCATTTGGCAAAATATAATCTGATACAATTTTTGGATTACAATAAAATCTTGGAAATTTAGGATTTGGTGCTAAAAAATCATTTAAATAAATGGCATAATCTAAAACTTCATCATTTGAAACTACACCAACCATTTTTTTTAACTTTTTTAAACTCGGCTTGGAGTCTGAACTAAAATCAGATGTTTGTTTCAAAACATTACAAGGACTTGTAACATTATTTTGCGTAAACCCATGTAATACAAATAAAAATGTAATTAGTATTAATAAAGAAATTTGTCTCATTTTTATCATATTATTGATTTTTAGTATAATTTTCCTACTCATTTGGCTTTTCGGTAACGCCTTTTTTAATTTTAGTATTTATAAATTTACTTTCTGATTATTTAGCTTATTTTACCAACCTAATATAATAAAATGAATTATCACTTAAAGTACTTTTTTCACCAGCAAGAATAGTAAATCCACCAATCTTTATTGATTCATGTTCGCCCATGTCAGATTCAAAACACAAAATCAGTATACTTTTAAAATCATCGCAGATATAAAACACGTGCGTGTTTTCTAATGCGAATCCACTATCTATACCGAATGTTCCACCTGGTATTCCATTAAATCCTGATTCATTATTTCCATAATTAGTTAAGATATGTTGAGGATCAACATAAAAATCATAGCTTTTTGATTTTAATTTCCTATAGGTCTGTTTAACGTTAGCTCCTCCTAAGTAATCGATGGTTTTCTTTAACTCAGCACCAGATGGTAAATGCCAACCAATCGGAGCAAAACCTCTGCTATCTTTTACTGCATATAAGTTATACATCTTTCCATAAGTTTGTCCATATTGCGGATCAAAATTATAATAACACCATGCTGGTTGATGATTTTGTATCGCTTCCTTTGCTTCTTCAATAGAAGTGACTTGTGGTATAAGATCACCATTTGCAAATCGTTCGATAGCTAAATCTTCTGACATCCAAACTTGAGTTCCAATTTGAGTGGTTTTTGGATTGAACGGTTTTACAAATTCGTTTTCTCTAAACTCACCTTCAAAAACCTGATTATCAGCTGTCAAAAATTTACCTTTTCCATGAGCATAACCATTTGACCAATCGCCTTCATAAATACTACCATTTGAAAAAACCATTTTACCTTTACCCTGAAGAGTAGTAGAAAAAGCATCTTCTGTCACATCCTCAACTATCCATTCTCCTTCGTAAAAGTTTCCATTCTCAAATGTAATTTTCCCTTTTAATCCAATCACTCCATTATTCCATTCTCCTTCATATTTATTTCCATTAATAGTATTAAAACCAATTCCATTAATTTTATTATTAATAAAAAGTCCTGAAGTGATAATATTACCTTCTGGGTTATACACTTTCATTTTTCCATCTATAATTCCATTCACCCAATTCCCGTCCCACTTAAACTTATCGTTAGTTGTTAAAACTCCAGCTCCATCCTTCTTATTATCTTTCCATGTTCCAATATATTCAGAACCATCTTGATATTTCATTGAACCAACACCTATTATAACTCCATCAACTACATCACCGTTGTAAAAATCATTGTTGGCAAATTTGATAGAACCTTTTCCTGTTGCAACATTTTTAATAATGTCACCGTTGTATTCATTTCCGTTTGAAAAACAAATACGACCTTTCCCGGTAAAAATTTCATTATCCCAAATCCCAACACAGATTGAACCATCCTTTAATTTCAATTGACCTTGGCCATTAAATTTATCATCTATAAACTGACCTTCGTATGTGTTATATTGACTCACTCTCGAGTTATTATTACAAAAACGGCCAAAATCATTGATAAAAGCGTAAATCCCAAAACCATTCTTCAAACCATTTACAATTTGACCCGAATATCTCATTCCATTAGAATAAATAAATTCACCTTTTCCATTCGGTAAATCATTACTCCACTCACCATTATAATTGTCCCCGTTTGTATACTGAGCTCTACCTACCCCATTTTTAACATTTAAAATAAATGATCCTGAATATTTATAATTTGTTGTTTGCAACAAACCATTGCCATTCATTTTTCCATCTATCCATTCACCTTCAAACGTTAAAAGCGAAGAAGTAAATTTCCCTTGACCATATGGTAACTCAACTTTATCACCTTCTATTTTTTCTTTGATATACGTTCCTACGTAAGTTCCAGTAATTTTTTCGTTGTTGATTTCTAAAACATAAGTAAAATCTCCACCTTCTTTAAGTTTAATTTTTTTGTCTTGTGAAAAATGAATGGAGTAAATCCAACAAAAAAACAATAATGTACAATACTTCATAAGTAATATTTAATTTATTATTAATTAACTAATTTGCTATGAATCATTATAAAGATGATAGGCAATACAAGTTTTGTATTGCCTATCATCTTTATATTAAATTCTGAATTTTAATTTAGGTAGGTAAGCTATAAATATGATATTATGCTTGATAAATATAATTCAATAGCTGTATAGAATAAATATTATACAAATGTAAACCTAGTTTATGAAATTAAAGTTCAGTTTAAAAATAAATTAAAATGTTAGGAAATTAATATCTTAAAATGTTTAAATCTGAAGATATTATACTTTATTCTTTTAATTGAAGAAGCAAACTAACAGAAATGAAAATAGAATCCTTATTAATATTGAAGACCTTTTAATGTTTTGATTTACTTACTAATTAGAACTAAGCAAATGTATAATAGATCATTTTATGTGGTAATGCACTGAAAAAAAGATTATGTAAAATTTTTCTTAATCTTCTTCATCTCCCCAACCTTCTAAGAAATAACCTAATTCTCTTCTGTCTTTTTTCGTTGGTTTTCCACTTCCATTATCTCGGTAAACTGCTTGAGAAAGGTTGTATAATCTGAATTTTTCGACTTCTTCTAAAGGTGTTGTATCGATCAAATAATTTTCAACCAATTTAGGTCCTACTCGCTTATCAATAATATCAATTAGCTTGTAACTATAAGTGGCTGTATTTTTAGAAATTTCGATGGAATCACCAACTTTTGGTTCACGTGAAGGCTTTACTTGCTGACCATTCAGTTTAATTTTTCCTTTAGAGATTAATTCCGAAGCCTGTGATCGTGTTTTAGCCAATCTTACCGCCCATACTACTTTATCAAATCGTGATGCCATCTCGAATCTTTTTTGGAAGTGATTTTAAAACCAAATCATAAGAATGATCTATTAATTCTAAAACAAGTTGATTGTCAACATCTTGAAAAACATTTACTGTGTTCCAGTGTTTTTTATTCATATGAAAACCAGGTTTAATGCCTTCATATATTTCTCTTAGTTCAATGGATTTTTCGGGGTCGCACTTTAGGTTTATACTTTTAAAATCATCTATTCCGAATAAGGCAAAAATTTTACCTCCAATTTTAAAAGCTAAAATAGAAGCATCAAACGGAAATGATTCTTCCGCTTGATGCTTACTTATACAATATTCTCGAATAAATTCAAGATTCATTTTTTATTAATGTAATGCAGGAGCATTATCGTAATGACCTAAATCATATAACATTTTACCATGTTTGACAATCGCACCCATGAATGTTTTTTCTGAATTGTAAGGCAATTTGTATTCTTCAGCAGTTTCTCTAACTATCTTAGAAAGTTTACGGTAATGAACATGACAAATATTTGGAAATAAATGATGCTCAACTTGGTAATTTAATCCTCCAACATACCATGAAAGTAAACGTGCGCCTGGTGCAAAATTAGCAGTATTGTATAATTGATTAACAGCCCAATCTGCTTCAATGTTTCCTGAATTATCAGGCATTGGATAGTTTGATGAAGGAACTACGTGAGCTGGTTGAAAAATTAGTCCTAAAATTAATCCACAAATAAATTGCATTAACAAATAAGATAAAACTGTAGCCCACCAAGAAAGAGGCGAAATCATTAAAGGTAAACCAATAAATAAAGCATAATATGCTAATTTAGTTACAATTAGAAAAATCAAAGTAGGTGCAAACTTTACTCCTTGAGTTTCCAGTAACTCCATTTTTTTGTATCTAAATAATTGTTTCCAATCTTTATTTGTTGCCCATGATAATGTCATTAAACCATAAAAGAACCATGCGTATAAATGTTGAAATTTATGAGCACTATATCTTTTTTCATGTGGAGAAAAACGCATGATAATACCTGGATCAATATCTTCATCCATACCCGTAACATTTGTGTAAGTATGATGTAAAACATTGTGTTGAATTTTCCAGTTTACATTAATACCTCCTATAAAACAGATAATATGTCCTAATGCATTATTTATAGACATATTTTTTGAGTATGCATTGTGATTAGCATCGTGCATGATACTTAACCCAATTCCTGCCATACCCATACCCATAATTGCCCACATTAAAACTGAAAGTCCCGCTGATTCTTTGATAAAATCAACTGTTAAAAGTGAAATAAATGGAACAAAATACAACGCAATCATGAAAATAGTTTTAATAACCATTGCAAAATTTCCGTGTCTCGTTTTTCCTGTTGATTTAAAATACTCATTTACACGTTGTTTCAAAACCTTGTAAAACTCTTCATTGTGGTCTTTTGCAAACTTTATAACTGGTATATTCATAAAAATTAATTAATAATTCTACTAAAAACATAGTAACCAATAGAAAGCTTTTTCCTATCAGAGTACAAAGTTACGACATAAATTTGTAAAAATTTAACAATTTTAATCGATTCTCCGATTTCCAAAACAGTATTATAGAATTTTAACAGTATAAACTTTTTATTAATTACATTTGTTTCCTATTTTAGAAAATAAACACAACCCTTTAATTTAGGCAAATGAGCAATAATTTTAATCCTCTTACTTACTGTGAAAATGTATTAATCAGAAAACGATTTCCAACTAAAGAAATTTCAATTGGTTCACTAAAACTAGGTGGAGATCAACCTATTAGAGTACAATCAATGACAACGATTGACACTATGGATACAGAAGGGTCTGTTAACCAATCAATTAGATTAATTGAAGCAGGGTGTGAATTGATTAGAATAACAGCTCCAAGTAAAAATGAAGCAGAAAATTTAGGCGTAATTAAGAAAATCTTAAATGATAAAAATTACTCGACTCCTTTAGTAGCTGATATTCATTTTACCCCAAATGCTGCAGAAATTGCTGCTCGATTAATCGAAAAGGTTAGAATTAACCCTGGAAATTATGCAGATAAAAAGAAATTTGAAGAAATCGAATATACTGATGCTACTTATCATGCTGAATTAGAAAGAATTGAATCAAAATTTACTCCTTTAATCAAAATCTGTAAAGAAAATGGAACAGCCATGCGTATTGGTACAAACCATGGTTCTTTATCAGATAGAATTTTAAGTCGTTTCGGTGATACACCAGAAGGAATGGTTGAATCTGCAATGGAATTCATACGAATCTGTCGTAAAAATGATTACCATGAATTTGTGATTTCTATGAAAGCTAGTAACACTTTAGTAATGGTTCAAGCCTACAGACTTTTGGTTGCTCAAATGAAAGCTGAAGGAATGAATTATCCTTTGCATTTAGGTGTAACAGAAGCTGGAGATGGAGAAGACGGTAGAATTAAATCAGCTGTTGGAATTGGAACATTATTAGAAGATGGTTTGGGTGACACTATAAGAGTATCATTAACTGAAGAACCTGAATTTGAAATTCCTGTTGCAAAAAAATTGATTGAAAAATATTTGAATCATTCCAATGAATTTGATTTGTCTGGCATTCAATTAGAAGAATTAACTTACAATCCTTTCGAATATTCTAAAAGAAAATCAATTGAAAATGAACATGTTGGTGGACATCAAGTGCCCGTAGTAATTGCAGATTTAAGTAAGAAAACAGACTTAAAACCTGCTAATTTATTTGCATTTGGTTATAATTATTCCGTTAGTCTAGACAAATACAACTTTACGGATCAAGCAGTTGATTTTGCATTTATCGGAAATCAAAATCCATCTTTTGAATTACCAGGATCTTTGAAAATAATAGCAGATTTTGAAAATTGGAAAAAGAATTATTCAAGTTCAAACAATGTATATCCAATTATAGATTTCGATCAATTAAATTCAATGAATGATTCTGATAAAACATTTTTTGTTAGAACAAAAGCAGAAGAAAAAAACTTAGAAATTCTTAAAAAATATTCAAAAGCCATCATTGTGTTAGAAACTGAATATTCAAACAAAACACAATTATTTCGCAATTTTAGAATTAATTTATCGAAATTAGATATAAATAATCCCGTTATACTCCACATTGAAAAAAATGAAAGTGATTCAGAAATGTTTCAATTAGCAATCTCGTCAGAATTCGGAGCAAGTTTAATCGACGGATTTGGAGATGGCATTTGGATAGCATCTAACCAGGCAGATTCATTTATCAATTCAACTGCCTTTGGAATTTTACAAGCAACAAGAACCAGAATTTCTAAAACGGAATATATTTCTTGTCCATCATGTGGTAGAACTCTTTTTGATCTTCAAGAAACAACACAAAAAATTAGAGAACGTACTTCTCACTTAAAAGGAATCAAAATCGGAATCATGGGATGTATCGTAAACGGCCCAGGTGAAATGGCAGATGCAGATTATGGATATGTTGGAACAGGTCCAGGAAAAATTAATTTATACAAAGAGAAAAACGTAATGCAAAAAAATGTTTCTGAAAATGAAGCAGTGGATGCATTAATTAATTTGATCAAAGAAAATGGTGATTGGATTGAACCAACAAACTAAAAAAATAAATTTTATGTAAAATGGTCGGTTTTTAATAAATCGACCATTTTTTTTGTAAAAAAGTCAAAAAACACGCCTTTTTAAATCAATTATCTAATAACTGGCAATATATTTCTATACTAAATAGAAAAAAGATGTCTTAAAACGCATTAAAATCAATTTTTAATCTTAAAAAACGCTCAATTTGAGTTTCACGTGAAACAAAAAGAGATTTTCAAGTAAAATCTAGAAATGTAATAAGAATACTAAATAATAGATATGTGAAATGAAAAATTATCGTTTAGAATAATGAATGTAGATAATCATAAAATTAATCATAAACAGAAAAACAGAGATAAGATCTAAATAGATGAAAATAAAATAATCAATTAGGTTTAAAAAAAATCCGACCTAAAACAGATCGGATTTTGAGTTTCACGTGAAACAATAATATATATTATCTTCCTATATGAATTAGTAAAACAGCAATATCACTAGGGGAAACACCACTAACTCTGGACGCTTGACCAACAGTTGCA
>CALPUT020000040.1 GCA_943326825.2 Chryseobacterium gleum
AAGGGTTCATAAACTTCTTCTAATGTACCCGCATTTTCTCCAATTGCAGTTGCTATAGTAGAAAGACCAACAGGACCACCATTAAATTTATGAATGATTGCTCCAAGAATACGATTATCCATTTCATCTAAACCATTTTGGTCAACATTCAATGCTTTTAATCCAAAATTAGTAATGTCTAAAGTAATAGTTCCATCACCTTTAATTTGAGCAAAATCACGAATTCTTCTCAATAAAGCATTAGCAATACGAGGAGTACCACGACTTCGACTAGCAATTTGATAGGCTGCTTCGTATTGAATTGGAATATCTAATAAAGAAGCTGAACGTTCAACAATCGAAGTTAGTACTTCAGAATTATAATACTCTAATCGAGAGTTAATACCAAAACGCGCTCTTAAAGGTGAAGTTAATAAACCAGAACGAGTTGTTGCACCAATTAAAGTAAAAGGATTTAGAGATATTTGAACAGTTCTAGCATTTGGACCACTATCGATTAAAATATCAATCACATAATCTTCCATTGCAGAATATAAATATTCTTCAACAACTGGACTTAAACGATGAATTTCATCAATAAATAAAACATCACCAGATTGTAAATTCGTTAATAGTCCTGCTAAATCACCTGCTTTATCTAAAACAGGTCCACTCGTAACTTTAAAACCAACACCTAACTCATTCGCTATAATATTTGCAAGAGTTGTTTTACCAAGACCAGGAGGTCCATGAAGTAAAACATGATCTAACGGCTCTTCTCTAAGTTTTGCTGCTTGAACGAAAACTTCTAAATTATCAACAATCGCTTTTTGACCAGCAAAATCAGACAATAACTTTGGCCTTAAGACTTTATCAAAATCTTTTTCATTATTCGTTTCTGCTTCCTGTCTATAATCGAATGAATCTTCCAATTGAATGATTTTTATCAAAAATACAAAAGCCTCTCCAATTGGAAAGGCTTTCATTAATAATTTATTATCTAATGTTCTTCTTCACCTTCAGCTAAAGGAACAATTTGAGGAATGTAATCTTCTGAAGCTCCTGGTTTAGAGTAATCATAAGGCCATCTGTGAACAGTTGGCAATTCACCTGGCCAGTTACCATGAATATGTTCAACAGGAGTAGTCCATTCTAAAGTATTAGCTTTCCAAGGATTTTGAATTGCTTTAGGTCCTCTAAAAATACTATAAAAGAAATTAAATAAAAAGATTAATTGTCCTAATGCTGCAATTATTGCAAAAATTGTAATAATAACATTCAAATCCATCATCATTTCACCTGTTGGAGAATCAAATTCACCATAAACCGAATAATCGTAATAACGTCTCGGTGCTCCTGCTAAACCTACGAAGTGCATAGGAAAGAAAACACCATAAGCTCCAACAATTGTTATCCAGAAGTGAATATAACCTAATCGTAAATTCATCATTCTACCATACATTTTAGGGAACCAATGATATACACCACCAAACATACCAAATACTGCTGACATACCCATTACAATATGGAAGTGAGCAACAACGAAATATGTATCGTGAATATTAATGTCTAAAGCAGAATCAGCTAAGATAATACCAGTAACACCACCTGTAATGAAAGTTGAAACTAAACCAATAGCAAACATCATTGCTGGAGTTAATACAATCGAACCTTTCCATAAAGTAGTTAAATAATTAAATACTTTTACAGCAGATGGAATAGCAATCAATAATGTTGTAAATACGAATACCGAACCAATAAAAGGGTTCATCCCAGTAACGAACATATGGTGACCCCATACAATAAATGATAAGAATCCAATAGCTAATATTGAACCAATCATAGCTCTATATCCAAAAATTGGTTTTCTTGAATTTGTAGAAATAATTTCGGATGATAAACCTAATGCAGGTAATAATACAATATAAACCTCAGGGTGACCTAAGAACCAAAAAAGATGTTGATACAAAATTGGAGAACCTCCATGATTAGCTAACATCTCACCACCAACAATAATATCAGATAAATAAAAACTTGTCCCCATTAATCTGTCCATCATTAATAATAATACAGCAGAAAATAATACAGGGAAAGATAATACACCTAAAATAGCTGTAACAAAGAAAGCCCAAATAGTAAGAGGCATTCTAGTCATGTTCATACCTTTAGTTCTTAAGTTTAATACAGTAACTATGTAATTCAAAGAGCCCATTAAAGAAGAAACAACAAACAACGTCATAGATACTAACCACAAAGTCATTCCTAAACCGGAACCACTTACTGCTTGTGGTAATGCTGATAAAGGAGGGTAAATTGTCCATCCTGCCATTGCTGGTCCCGATTCAACAAATAATGAAAATAACATTATAATTGAAGAAATTAAGAAGAACCAATAAGATAACATATTCAAGAAACCTGAAGCCATATCTCTCGCTCCAAGTTGTAATGGAATCAATAAATTAGAAAATGTCCCTGACAAACCTCCAGTTAAAAGGAAGAATACCATAATTGTACCGTGAATAGTTACCAAACCAAGGTACATATCTTCTTTCAAAATTCCTCCTGGAGCCCAAGTTTCACCTAAAAAGAAAGATAAAAAATCTGAACTCTCACCTGGCCAAGCTAATTGGATACGGAATAAAATAGACAATAACATTGCTACAACACCCATAAATACAGCAGTTAATAAAAACTGCTTACCAATCATCTTATGATCTTGGCTGAAGATATATTTTGAAAAAAAATTTTCCTCGTGGTGACCATGATCTGCATGATGACCATGTGAATCGTGACTTCCATGTGCTACGTGCGCTGCTGCCGACATCTTTATATCTGTTTTAATTAAAAATTCTATTACTTAGCTACTACTTCTGTTAAATCAGTAGTTGTTTCTGCTGGTGCTACTGGAGCACTAACAACTGGAAAATATTTATGTTTGAAAGTAGATGTTGCCATTTTACCTTTCATCCAAGAATTGTATTCACCTTCTGGTAAAACAACAATAATCATTTTCATTTTATAGTGAGCTCCTCCACAAATTTTATTACACAACAATACATAATTAAATTTATTGTTTTTCTTGATAACACGCATTTCTTTAGTTGTGATATCAGGAGTAAATTTAAAACGAGTAGTTAATCCTGGTACAGTATTCATTTGTGCTCTGAAATGAGGGAAATGAGCTGAATGAATTACATCTTTTGCTCTGAAATTAAATTCATATTCCTTATTATCACATAGATATAATGTATCTTTTTGAATAATATCATCCCAAGCAAAAGAATCAACTTTTTTATTATGACGAGCTTTCATTTGATATAATAAACGAATCAATCGTTCCTTTCTATCCAAATCAACAATCATTTTCTCTTTCTCTTCAGGAACTAACATGATGGCATTATCATTCAATTTAGATTCTAAAGCCTTAATACCAGATAAACCATCTTCCATTTCAAAAATAGCTGAATCAATAGTATTAGAAGTCAATAAAGCCAATTCATTATTAGCTGTAGTCAATTTATAATCAAAATTTCCAAGTGTATTATCTTCTCCAGAATACCTTGCTGTCCAATCAAATTGTTTAGAAAACAATTCAACTCTAATCGATTCTTTTTTAGCATTATCAGTAACCGAGTTCCAAGTTTTCAAACCTAAAATAATAATAACTGCTAACACTGCAGCAGGAACAACTGTCCAAAGCATTTCTAACTTATTATTATGAGGATAATAAAAAGCTGCAACACCTGGTGTACGTGTGTATTTGTAAGCGAAAAAGAAAAGTAAAAAATTCGTTAAAAAGAATACAATAATAATAATAATAAAATTTAAATTTAACAAAGAATCTAACTCTCTACCATGAACTGAAGCAGATACTCCTCTACCTGTCCAACCATATTCAGACATTAAATAGATAAATCCTAAAAAGAAGAAAGCCATAAAAGCTAACATTAACTTTCCATTTAATTTATTATCTCTATTTAAAACTTCGTTTTCACCAGAGTTTCTTAGTTTTGAATTTAATTCATAAATTCTAATTAATTGTGCTAAAGCAACAACTCCTAAAACGATTACGATAATTGCAATTAATTTGCCCATCATTTATAATTTGACTGTTATAAAATATACTTTATTAAACTTCGTGATGAATACTTTCATCTAAGAAAGGGTGATTGACTGGAGTCAAAGGTGCTTTTGTAAGATTATTTAAAATCGTTCGTATAAAGAAACCTGCAGCCAATAATGCCATTCCTACTTCTAAGAAACCAACTTTAGCTTTAGCACCTAAAGATCCTGCTGAAATCATAATGTAAACATCAAACCAGTGACCAATTATGATTATTGTACCAACAATCGTTAAAACACCGGTGTGTCTTTTTGCATCTCTTGACATTAACAATAACATTGGGAATGCAAAATTAATTAAGAACATTCCAAAGTACATAAATTTAAAATGATCAATTCTTGTCATATAATAAACAACCTCTTCACCAAGATTTGCATACCAAATCAACATGAATTGAGAGAACCACATGTAAGACCATAAGAAAGAAATTGCGAAAGTCCATTTTCCTAAATCATGAATATGGTTTTCATTTACTTTTGGTAAGTAACCTTGTTTTTTAAGATATAAAGTTAATAATACTAAAACTGTCATTGTAGAACACCACATTCCAGCAAATGTATACCAACCAAATAAAGTTGAGAACCAGTGAACATCGATAGACATTATCCAATCCCAAGCAGAAGAAGAACTGAATACAGCAAAGAAAACTAAAAAAGTAGCCGCTTTACGATAATTTTTAAAGTGAATCTCAGTACCACCTACTCTATCTTCTTCCAAAGAACGATTTCTAAAACCTCTCCAAAATAAAGTATAAACAGTAAAATAAGCTATAGTTCTAATCCAAAAGAAAATTGGATTTAAATATGCTGATTTACCTTCTATAATTTCATCATAATGATGACTACCTTTAGTAGTATAAGCTTTATCCATCCATAAATAAATGTGAGCACCATCTAAAAATGTAATTATTAAAAGCACTGCCCCTAATAATCCCATTCCATATGGTAAAAATCCTGCAACACCTTCAATTACTCTTTTAACAGATGCATACCATCCAGTTTCAGTAGCATATTGTAACGCTAGAAAAAATAATGCTCCTAATCCAATTGCAAAGAAAAAGAAACCATTAATTAAACCGTTAGCCATAATTCTTTGAACTAAATTATGCTCACCAATATTAGAAACTATTCCAATTGCCGTAAACAAAACGCCAACAATCATTAAGATTAAAGTAAGACGATTTGCTTTATTTGATACTTTGAATTCCATCTTCTATTATCGTATAGTTATTATTATTTTTTTGTAGTTGTTTCTTTAAGACTATCAGAAGTAGCAGAAACAGCTAAAGCACCATTTGCATCAAATTTTCCATAATCAGCATTTTGGAATTTTTTCACATAGTGAACTAAAGTCCAAATTTCTTTTTTATTTAAAATTGATGAATGAGCACCCATTGCGTTTCTTCCATAATAAATAGAATAAAACATTTGACCTTCAGTGATTGTCAAATTCTTATAATTTGGAACACCTGCATAAGCACCACTAGTAACCATAGGACCATTTCCATCTCCTGCTTCACCATGACAGTGTTGACAATTAGCTGCAAAAAGAGACTTCCCTTTTTTGAAAATGTCTTCAGTATTTTCAGCTGTTAATTTATAAGGATTAACATCAACTGCTGCTGCTGCATACTCGTCGTTAGCAGTTAAATCAGCATTATACATACCGTGTGTTTCTTTAAAAGCTAAATTCGCTTTTCTATGGTAAGGTAACATCAACATTACTGTTGCTGAATCAGTACCGTAATAAGGAATTGTATTACTTGGAGGAGTTAATGCAGAAAGCTTCATTTTGAAGTCTTTATTTTCTCTTCCTCTAATTTCTCCATAATCTACGTATGGTTCAATAGCTGGAGAACGGTACATATCAGGCATATATTCTAAACCTGAACTATCCGCGTCAGCAGTACATGATCCTAAAATCAATGTAGAAGCTGCAACTATTGTTAAACTTGCTATTGCCGTAAATTTAATTTTCATCTGTCTCTATCAGTTTACTTTGTCAGACACAACATCTTTCGATGCTTATGGCAAATTAATTAATTTCTTTTTGATCTATTTCTATTATTCCTGTTTGTTTCAACATAGAATTTAATTCATCTTCCGTAAACTGAGTGTTTTCCGAAAGTTTTAACTCTATAACAAACTTGTCATCCGTTGTTCTTGGATCAGGATTTTGTGCAGGCATACCAGGTAATGTTTTATTTCTTAATAAATAAGTAATAGCCATACCATGTGCTGCACATAATACTGTAAACTCAAACGTCACAGGAATAAATGCTAAGATATTATCTAAATATGTTTCATTTGGTTTACCACCAATATTCATCGGCCAATCCACAATCATGATATAACGCATACCTATTGTTGCTAATAAAGTACCTGTAATACCATATAAGAATGCCATAATACCAAGACGAGTATTTTTAATACCAATAATTGGATCTATTCCATGTATTGGAAACGGTGAAAATACATCTGATACCTTAACACCTTTAGACACTAACAACTTTGCGCCATCTTTTAACACATCGTCGTCGTCATACATTGCATAAATAACTTTCTCTGCCATGTCTACGATTATTGATTATTAGAATTATTATTATCTTCTTCAGTTGAAGTATGTCCATGATTATCGTGACCATGAGAATCATGACCGTGATGAGTATCTGGAGCATTTTTATATGACTCACCTGAAGATTTTAATATTGTTTTAACCTCGTTTAAGGCTAATACTGGGAAGAATCTTGCGAACAATAAGAAGAATACAAAGAATAAACCAATTGTTCCTACATATACACCTAAATCGATATGAGTTGGGAAATGCATACTCCAAGAAGAAGGTAAGTAATCTCTGTGAATTGAAGTAACAATAATTACATAACGCTCAAACCACATACCAATATTTACTACAATTGAAATAATAAAAGTAAATAATAAACTTCTTCTCAATCTTCTGATCCACATTAACTGAGGAGAGATAACGTTACAAGTCATCATTGACCAATAAGCCCACCAGTAAGGTCCAGTTGCCCTATTTAAAAATGCATATTGTTCGTATTCAACACCTGAATACCAAGAAACAAATAACTCAGTTAAATAAGCAACACCTACGATAGAACCAGTAACCATAATTACAATATTCATGTATTCTACGTGGCGTGTATGAATATATGCTTCTAAGTTCATTGCTTTTCTCATTACTAACATCAATGTCTGTACCATTGCGAAACCAGAGAATACAGCACCAGCAACGAAGTAAGGAGGAAAAATCGTAGTATGCCATCCTGGTATAACTGATGTAGCGAAATCGAAAGATACAATGGAGTGAACTGAGAATACAAGTGGAGTAGCTAAACCAGCTAAAACTAATGAAACTAATTCAAAACGATTCCAATGCTTTGCTCTACCTGACCAACCAAATGATAATAATGTATACATTTTCTTTGGAACTGGTCTTTTAGCTCTATCTCTAATTGTCGCGAAATCTGGAATTAATCCTATATACCAAAAAACTAATCCTACAGATAAATATGTAGAGATAGCAAAAACGTCCCAAAGTAATGGAGAGTTAAAGTTCACCCACAAAGAACCAAAATGATTTGGTAAAGGCATTGTCCAATATCCAACCCATAAACGACCCATGTGAATTAAAGGGAACAAACCAGCCATAAATACAGCGAATATTGTCATCGCTTCAGCCGAACGGTTAATTGCCATTCTCCATTTTTGACGGAATAATAACAATACAGCCGATATCAATGTACCAGCGTGACCAATACCTACCCACCATACGAAGTTCGTAATATCCCACGCCCATCCAATAGTTTTATTAAGTCCCCAGACACCTATACCTGTTCCTAATAAGTACAGAATACATCCTACTCCATATAATCCAATAATTAAGGCAATACCGAAAAGTATATACCACATTCTTGGTGCTTTATCCTCAATTGGACGACAAACATCTTCTGTAATGTCGTGATAGGTCTTGTGACCTAAAATGAGGGGTTCTCGAATTGCAGCTTCTTTATGCATGACAATTTTGTTTGTTCAAATTAATGTTGACTTTTTTTATCTCCGTGACCTGCTTTCGCTTCTTCATGATGCTCTTCAGCAACTTGTAATTTTGCTAACAAATCATTCTTTTCATTTCTTACTTTCACTTTGTACCAGATGTTAGGCTTAACCCCAACTTCTTCTAAAGCCTGGTATGCTCTATCGTCTTCTGAGCTTTTTCGAACCATAGAAGTAATATCATTCCAATCTCCAACTAAGATAGCGTTAGAAGGACAAGCGTCAGCACAAGCTGTAGTAACGTCTCCGTCTACAACTGGACGAGCTTCTTTTTTAGCTTCTAATTTTCCAGCTTGAATTCTTTGTACACAGAAAGAACATTTTTCCATTACACCACGAGTTCTTACAGTAACGTCTGGATTTAATACCATACGACCTAAGTCATCTTGCGCAGGGTTAACTTCAGTGAATTTTTTATAAGAAGGATAGTTAAACCAGTTAAAACGACGAACTTTGTATGGACAGTTGTTTGCACAATATCTTGTACCAATACATCTGTTATAAGCCATTTGGTTTAAACCTTCATTACTATGGGTTGTAGCAGCCACTGGACAAACAGTCTCACAAGGAGCATGATTACAGTGGTGACACATCATAGGCATGTGTATTACCTTTGGATTTTCAGCTGGAATTTCAGCTTTTCCGAAACTAAAATCTTCTTCAGATTTACGTGTTCCTGGCGTAGCTTCCTCGTCCGATGCATAATATCTATCGATTCTAATCCAGTGCATTTCACGACCTCTTCTTACTTCATCTTTTCCAACAACTGGAACGTTGTTTTCAGATTGACAAGCGATCATACAAGTACCACATCCGATACAAGAAGATAAGTCGATAGCCATACCCCATCTATGTCCAATATGTTCTACTGGATGAGCATCCCATAAATCGGCATCTTTGATATCCATCTTAACATGTTTACCATCTTTATCCATTACAGATAAAGTATGTTTAGGATTGAATCTAGATCTATCTTTTGAATTGTAAATATCTAAAGTAGTTTCACGTACAATTGAATGACGTGCCATTACTGTATGATGAATTTGAGTAGCGGCAATTAAATAAGTTCCTGCTTCTTTTGCTAAAGTTCCAGATGCAGAGTAAGCATAAGTACCATTAGAATTACTTAAAAATTGGAAAGCATTTGCACCAATAGCAACGTTTTTACCATTTTCAGTTACATGACCACCATATTCTTTTGTTTGGAATGCTGCTTTTCCGATCTTTTCACCGTTTGCACCTCTTCCATATCCTAAAGCTATACCAACAGTTCCAAGAGCTTGTCCTGGTGATGGGTATACAGGTAAAATGACTTTTTTAGATCCTACTGTTACAGTTGCTAAGTTCAATCCATTTTCTTGGTCAAAAGTTGTAGCGTATCCTGCCATTTCTGAAGGATTCATTGTAATGTAGTTATCCCAAGTAACTTTAGAGATTGGATCCGGCATCTCTTGTAACCAAGGATTATTTGCTTGAACACCAGTTCCGATTGCAGCTTTTTGATAAAGAACAACTTCTAAACCATTCGCTTTAGTAATTTGATTTCCTAAACCAGCTAAAGAGACCTCGTTAAATACAGGCGCAGTTGCTGCTGGAATTGACATTTCTACACAACTATTGTGTATTGCCATATTCCAATATGTATTAAAACTTGAATATTTTGATTGTAATGGGAAACCATTTTTCTCCCATAATTTTTGAATCTCGTTGTAAACAACTTTAGAATCCTTACCACCTCTTATAGCTAAACCAGCCCAAACTAATAAAGATTCAGTAGCTGAAGCTGTATCAAATAAAGGACGAATTGTTGGTTGAGCAATAGCATAATGAGCTAATTTCGGATTGAAATCATTCCAAGATTCTAATGCGTGGTGATCTGGAGCAACTACTTTACATAAAGAAGCAGTTTCGTCAGCATGAGATGCAAAAGAAACTGTTAAATTAATTTTAGAAATTGCTTCTCCAAATTCTTTACCATTTGGTAATGTATAAACTGGATTTGTTCCTAAAAACAATAATGCTTGAGGTCCTTTTCCAGCAATAACATCAGCAACTAACTTATTCATTTTATCATCTTCTGATTTGAATAAATTAACTGGGTTATTAATATTAATTGTTGTAGTATAAGCCCCTAACACACTGTTCAATTTATTAACTAAAATTTGAACTGCTTTGTTATTAGAACCTGAAACTACTAATGATTCTTTTTTAGATGCTTTTAATGATTTAATCGCTTCATCAGCAATTTTCTTAACACCTGATTTTAATTCTGAAGAAACTCCCGTAGAAACTCCAAATCCTTTTAAGATATAAGATAATACATTTGCTTGCTCAGAAGGCTTAACCATTCCTCTATAATCAGCATTAGATCCTGTAACAGACATAACTGATTCAAATTGGAATAATCTTGACATCCACTCATTATCTGGATTTCTTGTTGCACCAAATTGAGATGCATATTCAGTAGATAATAACCAAGTACTTAAGAAATCTGCACCAATACTTACAATTGTTTTAGCTTTAGAAAAATCGTAATCAGGAATAATAGCTGATCCAAAAGAAGCTAAATTTGCTTGACGAATTCCTGCATAAGAAATAGCATCATATTGAATATGCTCAAATGGACCACCAACTTCAGTATTACCTAAAGAAGTGCCTAATAATCTTACAACATCATTTGTAGTTGGACTAATGATTGTATTAGATACCAAAACAACCTTTCCTTTTTTTGCTTTTATAGCAGCCAATTCTTTAACAATTGACTCATCTATACTGCCCCAAGATTTAGAAGCACCATTTTGAGTTGGGCTTTGCAGTCTAGAACCTTCGTATAAACCTAATACAGAAGCAACAATTTGAGGATTTGTTCCTCCATTAGTGAAACCAAAATCTTTGTTCCCTTTAATGTAAATTGGTCTACCTTCTCTTGTTTTAACTAAGATACTAGCATAAGAATTCCCATCATAATACGTAGATGCGTACCAAGTTGGCATACCCGGAGTAACATTTTCTGGTTTTACCACATATGGTATTGCCTTTGTTACCGGAGCTTCACAAGCAGCTACTGTTGCAGCAGCTACACTGAAACCTAAAAATTTAAGGAAATCACGACGAGCAGTTGAAGTTTCATTTAACTTCTCATCGCCTAGAAACTCCTCCACAGACATTTGCTGAGGAAATTCTTGATCTCTATTTTGAAGGAAAGACTGAGTTTCATTCAACTCATCAATTCCTTTCCAATATTTTCTTGTCGTTCCCATATCGCTTATTTCGACTTCTTCAATTCGTTTATTAATAGTGACATTTAGCGCACTCCCAACCACCTAATTCTTTAACAGTAACTTTACCATCTTCAAGGTATTTACCATATAAAGATTTGTCATTGTTCAATAGTCGTTTGTGGATTTCATTATAATACCCATCATTTTTAGTGTCTAATGCACCTGTTGAAATTTCTTTCGCAGCGTGACATTCAATACACCATCCCATTGTTAACGTAGGTCTTGTAAGAACAACGTTACCTTCAATTTTATTCAATTCAGAAACTGGTTGAACTTTAGCTGTTTCAACTTGTTTCGTCATATCACCGTGACATTGTTTACAATCTAGTCCACCAACTACAACGTGTTGAGAGTGATTAAAATAAACGTGATCAGGTAAAACATGAACTTTATTCCAAATAATTGGGGAAGTCTTACCTGTATATTTACCAGCACCTTCAGGAAGATAACCTGCGTGGTCATAAATTTTAGCAATTTGTTCTTTTTGAGCATCTGTTCTTCCTTGGACCTGTTTGTGACAATTCATACAAACATTTACAGTAGGTAAACCAGCTGA
>CALPUT020000041.1 GCA_943326825.2 Chryseobacterium gleum
TCATTTGTATCAATGATTGAACATAGTACAATTAAATGCGAAGCATCAGTTACTTGTGTTTGACCATTAGAAGCACTTTTTAATTTTTCTCTTAATTCTGGATTTTCAATAATTAAAAATTTCAAAGGCATCAAACCTAGTGAAGTAGGCGTAAGGCGCAGCGCTTCTTTTATTATGTTTAAATTTTCCGGACTTACTTTTTTTGAAGAATCGAATTTTTTTGTTGCGTATCTCCAGTTTAAATCTTCTATTATTCTGCTCATTTTTTGAATGTTTGTGTGTTAAAAAATCATAGGAACATCTAAGAAAAGAATTTCACTATCTTCATTTACAAAAATACTTACATCTTTCGTATTGTAAACACCTATCGCATCTCTGTTTGATAATTTATTTCCATCAACGGTAATTGTTCCGTTTATTACCATGATATAAACACCATTTCCATCTTTTTTAATTGGATAAATAATGTCGTTTCCTTTAGATGGTTTATTGATGGAAATCCAAGCATCTTGATGAATCCAAGAACCTTCATCATCAGCATTTGGAGAAATCAATTGTAAAAAATTGTTTTCAGCTTTTGCATAATCAATGTCAATTTGATCATAACGTGGGGTTACATTTCGTTTATTTGGGAAAATCCAGATTTGAAACAAATTAATTTCTTCTCTTTGACTAGCATTGAATTCACTGTGTAATATACCTGTTCCAGCACTCATTACTTGAATTTCTCCAGTAGTAATTATAGATGTATGCCCCATTGAATCTTTATGTTCCAATTTACCTCTCAACGGAATGGTAATGATTTCCATATTATCATGAGGATGCGTTCCAAATCCCATTTTAGGTGCAACGATATCATCATTTAATACTCGTAAAGCTCCAAAATTTATTTTATCAGGATTGTACCAGTTAGCAAAACTGAACGAATGTTTTGCATTTAACCAGCCATGATTCGCATGTCCACGTTCTTTTTCAGGGTATAAGATTGTTTCCATTTATTAATATTTTAGTAAAGATAATTAAAATTAATATACCATGGTAAATAATTTAAATATAGTTAAAAATTGAAAGTTAAAAGTTCTCGCTATCAACTATTAACCATCAATTATCAACTTTAAAAAGATTACTTCTCAATCTCTCTCAAACTTTCCATTTTTTTCTTTGCAAGGAAACCTTTTACGTCTTCGAAATGTTCTTTCACTCGTTTATTTCCAAATTCGAAAACTTTAGTTGCTAAGCCATCTAAGAAATCACGGTCATGAGAAACAAGAATTAACGTACCATCAAACGCTTTTAATGCGTCTTTAATAATGTCTTTGGTTTTCATGTCTAAGTGGTTTGTAGGCTCATCGAGAATTAATAAATTCACAGGTTCCAACAATAATTTAATCATTGCCAAACGTGTTTTTTCACCCCCAGATAAAACTTTTACTTTCTTTGTTGAATTTTCTCCACCAAACATAAAAGCACCTAATATATCTTTGATTTTAGTTCGGATATCTCCAACTGCAATATGATCTATCGTTTCGAAAATAGTTAAATTTTCATCCAATAAAGCTGCTTGATTTTGAGCGAAGTATCCTACTTGAACATTATGCCCCAATTCTAATGAACCTTCAAAATCAATTTCTTTCATAATGGTTTTAATCATTGTTGATTTACCTTCACCATTTTTCCCTACAAAAGCGACTTTTTGACCACGTTCGATCGTTAATGAAGCTTTCTGAAAAACGGTATGATCGCCATATTTTTTTGTTAATTCATTTACAACAACAGGATAACTTCCAGAACGTGGGGCAGGAGGGAACTTTAATTTTAAAGCAGAGGTATCTACTTCATCTACTTCGATGATTTCTAATTTCTCCAACATTTTCACACGAGATTGTACAACTAAAGTTTTTGAAAAAGTTCCTTTGAATCGCTCAATAAATTCCGTTTGTTCAGAAATAAATTTTTGTTGTTCGTCAAATTGTTTTTGTTGTTGTGCTCTTCTTTCTTTTCGAAGTTCTAGGTAATGAGAATATTTCGCCTTGTAATCGTAAATTCTTCCCATCGTTACTTCAATCGTACGATTCGTAATATTGTCAACAAAAGCTCTATCGTGAGAAATAACAACAACCGCTTTTGCATTATTGATTAAGAAATCTTCCAACCATTGAATAGATTCAATATCCATGTGATTGGTAGGCTCATCTAATAAAATTAAATCTGGTTTTCTTAATAAGATTTTAGCTAATTCGATACGCATTCTCCATCCACCACTAAATTCAGATGTAGGACGAGTGAAATCTTCTCTTAAAAAACCTAAACCAAGCAAAACCTTCTCAACCTCAGCATCAATATTTGTTTCTTCAATTGAATAGAATTTTTCACTTAATTCAGATACACGTTCAATGATTTTATAATACTCGTCTGATTCGTAATCCGTTCGAATTGTCAATTGGTGATTCAATTCTTCTATTTCCGCTTTCATTCCTGTGATTTCTGAAAATGCTTTCGATGTTTCATTAAAAACACTAGAGTTATCTTCTGTCAATAAATGTTGAGGCAAATAGGCAATAATATATTCTTTAGGAGCAGAAACATTTCCTTTTGTCGGTTTATTAATTCCAGCTAAAATTTTTAATAAGGTAGATTTTCCAGCACCATTTTTACCCATTAAGGCAACTTTGTCATTTTCATTTATTACGAATGAAACGTCACTGAATAATGTTTTACCACTAAATTCTACTCCTAAACCGTCAATTGAAATCATATCATCTAATTTTTCGGTAAAGTTAATTTAAAAATATTAGATGATTTAATACTATACGGACTTAATCTTATTAGACATCTCCATTATTAGAAAGAAGAATTGCTATATTATGAGTTCTAGGAATGTTTGCTAATAGTATAATAATAATTACAGTGATAGGTGTGCTGATAATCATTCCCGGAATTCCCCATATAGCTCCCCAAAATGTCAAAGCAATCATACTGACAAGAGGGCTGATGTTTAATGACTTTCCTAACAGCTTAGGTTCAAGGATATTACTAATTAATAATTGAACGAGACTTAAAACACCTAATAGAATTAAAGTAGAATTTATACTGTCAAATTGAAGATATGAAAAAAGAGATGGAATTAAGATAGATAAAAATATACCGATAACAGGTATGAAATTGAAGATGAAAATAAACGAGGCCCATAAGAAAGGAAAAGCTAATCCAGAACTATAAATAATGAAAAAGCTAATGATTGCTGATATCAAGCTGATTAAACTTTTAAATCCAATGTAATCAGTAATTGACCTTTCTATTTTTTGCAAAATTTGAACGGTTTGCTCATATTTTTCCTCTAAAGTAAATATTGATTTAAGTTTTGATTTAAAACTATTTTCTTCTAGCAATAAGAATAGTAAATAAAAAACAACTAAAACTAAATCCCCCAAAAATGAAGTTGTTGAATTAATAATTGGATTGATCAACGAAGAGAAATTTAAATTTTTAAGTGTATCAATGAATTTCTCAATTAATTGATTGTTAAATTTTTGGTTGAAATAAAGAATCGTTTTATCAATTTTAGCTTCATTGTTTTGAATAAAAACAGGAATTTTTAGCGAGTTGTTTATGAATAAGTTGACAATGAAATATAATGTGTAAATTAAAAAAGCAGTTGCAAAAGTACTTTTAATCCAATTTGGAACTTTATGTTTTACTAATGGGATTCTATCAAAAAAACGTTTAAACGATCGAACCAAAAAATAAAATAGAATTGCAAAAATAATAGGTAGCAAAATGGACTTCCCTACAAATAAAATAAATGTTGTACTGATTAAAAATAAAAGGGTAAAGGTTATATCAGTTATTTTCATTTCTATTTTTTGAATATATTTATATTTAGTTATAAAAGTAATTAAATGATTGTATTTAAATTAAAGATAAGCGAAAATTATCGATTTCAACAAAATTGGATACAAAAAGGAGTTTTATCATTTGTCATATTTTTTTATTTGGTTTATTTAAATACTACTCATTCACAAGATACCATTTCTCAGGCTAGAACTTCTTTTGGAGGAGTTCCAATACTTTCATATGATAATGATTTGGGTTTTAGATATGGAGGTGTAATAAATTATTTTAAATACGATGATTCATCGTTTCATTATTCAGAAAATCTATTTTTAAGAGCAGTTAATACAACAAATAATAGTTTTCAAATTCAATCTGTTTATGAAACGGATCATTTAATTAAAAAATCTAAAGTATTTATTGAAGCGAGTTATTTAAATGATCGTTCGTATGATTTTTTAGGCTTCAATGGTGGTGAATCTAGGGTGAATCAAAGTCATGTTAATGAAAGTCATCCTGATTATATTCATCATAATTATTATAAAATTCATCGCGAATTATTGAGGTTTAGATTTGATTATCAAAGATATATTCTTTCAAGTAGATTTAGGTTTTTAAGTGGTATAACTATGAGTCGATATATTATCAATTTGAATGACAGTTTGAAGTCATTGTATGATGATTATCTTAAACTTAATCTGATTGATAGTAAAGAACAAACAGGAGGTTATTTAAATTATATTTCACTAGGATTGATTTACGAAAAAAGAGACAATCAAATGTATTGTTCAAATGGTAATTGGTTTGAGTCTTTTGTGATTGTCTCTAATAAATTAATTAGTGAAAGTTCTTTTTCGAAATTTATTTTAAATTGGAGAATTTATAGACCGTTTTTCAAAACAAAAAATATTTTGATGTTTCGTAGTTCAATTCAAACTAAAATGACAGGAAAAGTACCAAGTTATTTCAATAGTTCGTTTATAGATTCAAGATTGACTCAAGATGGGGTAGGAGGAGCATTTAATTTAAGGGGATTTACACGAAATTCAATTGCGACTAGTGGTTTTGGATTAATCAATCTAGAAATACGTCGTAATATTATTTCTTTGAAACATAAACGGTCTCTAATTGATTTAGATTTCTCTATATTTTCGGATCAATCGATTATTTTACAGAAATTTAATTTGAATACATCTCATCTTCCAATGACGATTTCTAATCATTATTTCCATCAGGATCATCCTTATTATTATTCCTCGGTTGGGATAGGAGCTTATTTAGTTTTGAATAAAAATAGTGTTGTCAGTATTAATTATGGTGTTCCACTTGGTTATAATACTTTTAAGGGAGCTTTATATATTGGTTCATCATTTCTTTTTTAAAGTTTGATGAGCATAAAAAAGGCCATTCATTTAAGAATAGCCTCGTTTTAATATGTTTCCCTAGAAATTAAAAGGGTAAATCATCATCTTCTGAAGTTGTATTTGCTTGAGAAGAAGAAACACTTACAGGATCTAACGTCATAGCAGATGGGCCACCTTGAGGCATTCCAGCCATTGGAGCTGCAGCACCAACTTTTTCGATTCTCCAAGCTTCTAAAGTATTGAAATATTTAACTTCTCCTTGAGGACTTGTCCATTCACGACCTCTTAAGTTGAAAGAAACTTCCACTTGTTCGTTTGGTTGAAATCCATCAAGCAAAGAACATTTGTCTTGTGTAGCTTGAAAAAGGATATCTTGAGGGTACATACTAGAAGCGTCAGTAACTACAAATTCTCTTTTAGAAAATTTTTCACTTACTTGAACAGTAGGATTAACCACTTTTACAATACCATTTAATTTGAACATAATAATTTGTTTTTGTTGTTTTGTATTAATTATTAAAAGAAAGAAGGGTTAACCAAGCTTCTTTTAATTGATTGTTTGCTAATAATTCTTGTGCCTTGAGGTGAAGAGATTGCTCTAACTTTTCAGGTTCATCTTCTAAAGATACAAATAATTCACTTAATTCCAAAAGTTTAAATTCGTTTACATCTGTTTCATTTGGTAATTCTTCAATACCAGCCAAATGCCCTAAATCATTACCTGTGAGTATTTTACTAGATTTAATGTCAGCAGGTAAATGATCAAAACCAATTCCACATGAAGTAATTGGTTTTGAAATTTCGAACATTGAGTTTTGGTCCGCTCTGCAATACCAATTTCCTCCCATACGAGAAACCAAGTCTATTTTATGTTGATCGATTGAACCATTTTCATCTAAAACAGCTTCATTTATATGAATTTTAACAACTTCACAAATGATGAGGTTTCCAGCACCACCTTCTTGACCTAATTCAACCACTTGGTTTACTTTACATTCGAATTGAACTGGTGATTCACCTACTCTTTTTGGTTTTATTAATTCAGAGTCTAAAGCTGTAAAACCTGCTTTTTCAAATTCGCTTACACCAGGAGCATATGGAGAACTAGCTAAACTCATTTGATGTACAATGTCGTAATTCACAACATTGATTACTACTTCTGGAACAACTTTAACATTTTTATAGGTATCCTTTGTTTCGTTTGTTCTTCCGCTTCTTGCAGGAGAAAAAATTAATATTGGAGGATTTGCACTAAATACATTGAAGAAACTGAATGGAGCTAAATTATCATTACCATCAGCGTCAACAGTTGAAGCAAAAGCAATAGGCCTTGGACCAATTGCACCTAATAAATATTGATGAAGTTTTGGAATTGGGAGAGACTTTGGATCAATGCTTAACATATTGTACTTGTTTTAAAGAACAAATTTAAGGCGAAATTCAATCAATTTTGCGAGAAGATATCCTATTTTATCCACAATTCTGAATAATTGTTTATTCTTTTTTAGTTTGTCTAGTTAAGCTGAGTTTTAAATATTCGAAGAATTCGAAATTTAAATTATCGAAGAGGGCGATAGATACAAAAAAAAGTCTCAAAATATTTTAGAATTCAAAATATATAAATATCTTTGCACTCCATTATCAAATGGGAAATTGAAATAGATCCGATAAATTAGTTAACGAACTAAGGAAATATTAAAAGCGGATATGGTGAAATTGGTAGACATGCCAGACTTAGGATCTGGTGCCGTGAGGCGTGTGGGTTCGACTCCCTCTATCCGCACTTATAATGGTATTAGCTAGCTAATACCATTTTTTGTATAAAGTAGTTTAATAAATATAGACAAGATGAATGTAATTCGCGAAGATGTAGATGCATTGAATGCAATTCTTAAAGTTCAAGTTGCTCAAGAAGATTACCAATCAAAAGTAAAAGCTTCTTTAGAGAAATATCGTAAAACAGCAAAAATACCAGGATTTAGACCAGGACATGTTCCAATGTCAATGATTCAAAAACAATACGGTAATTCAGTTTTAGCTGATACGTTGAATAAAGTTGTAAATGATTCTTTATACGGATTTATTAATGAAAATAAAATCGAAATTTTAGGTAATCCTATTCCAAAAGAAGGAGCTGATAGCGTAAAAGGAGATTTTAACAATCCAACTGAATTTGAATTCGCTTACGAAATTGGTTTAACTCCAAAAGTAGAAGTTGAATTATCTGCTAAAAATAAATACGATTACGTTAAAGTTAAAATTGACGATGAATTAGTTAACAAACAAATCGATGATTTACGTCGTCGTTATGGGAAACTAGTTAGTTCTGAAAAAGTAGGTGAGAAAGATTTGATTTTAGCTCAATTTGTTGAATTGAAAGAAGATGGTTCTATTTTAGAAGGAGGAATTTTAAATTCATCAACGATTTCAATGGAATTTGTGGAAGATGCAGCTACTAAAAAAGCATTAACGGGTAAAAAACAAGGAGATAAAGTAGAAATCGAACCTTCAAAAGTTTCTAGAGGAGAGAAAGATACCGCTGCGATGTTAGGAATAACTGAAGATCAACTTTCTTCAATTTCTTCTAAATTCCAAATGACTATTAACGAAATCAAACACATGGAAATGGCTGATTTAAGTCAAGAATTGTTTGACCGTTTATTTGGACCCGGAGTTATTAATTCTGAAGGCGAATTAAAAGTTAAAATTGCTGAAGATTTGAAAGGAATGTTCATTAATGATTCAGATCGAATTTTGACACGTTATATCTATGATGACTTAATTGCTAAAACGAAAGTTGAGTTACCAGATACATTCTTGAAAAGATGGATTCGTTTATCAAACGAAAAACCAATTTTACCTGAGCAAATTGAAGCTGAATATGATGGTTATGCGAAAAGCTTAAAATGGCAATTAATACAAGGGAATATCTTTAAATCAAATGACATTAAATTAGATAACCAAGAATTAATTGAATTCACAAAAGGATTATTGGTTAGCAATTACGCTCAATACGGAATGCCAGCTCCAGAAGATAAAGAATTGACAGAAAATGCAATGCAAGTTTTATCTAAAAAAGAAGAAGCAGATCGCGTTATGGAAATGTTAGCTGATCAAAAGTTGATTCAATTTTTCAAAAGCACAGTTAAGTTAAATGAGAAAGAAGTTTCTTATGATGAATTCGTAGAAATTGCTAAGAATTAATTTTCAAAATATATTGAATGAAAGCCTGTTAGAAATAACAGGCTTTTTTTATGGTAACATTTTTATTTTATAGTCGTATTCCCAGATAACAAACAACAATTTATGAAAACGTTATTATTTATTTCATTTGGGCTACTTGCTCTTAATTCTTTTTCTCAAGTTTTATCTGGAGATGTTGTAAATGAAGGAAGAAGTTTAACGACAGCATCTGACTTCAAAATAAAATCTACTACTGAAGGTATTGTTGTTTATGATGTAACAGTCAACAGAGAAGGTGTAATAACTTCTACACTGTATAAAGCTGAACAGTCTTCAATCAAATCAACTCCTTTGAAAGTAGAGGCAAATAATTATTTAAGAGCTTTGAAGTTTGAGCCAAATACTCGTTATCCTCAATTCCAACATGCTTTGATACAAATTACATTTGTTAAAGAGTAAAACAAAGTTAACTTTGACTCCGCTCAGCTAAATGAGGGGGAGTCTTTAAGTTAATATGATAGTTTTAATTGAGCAGAGTCGAAATCAATCACAATAAATCTTATTGTATAATTCTTTATACTTTTCAAGAATAATTTTTCTTTTTGGTTTTAAGGTTGGAGTTAATTCACCTGTTTCTATAGAAAGTTCATGGTCTAGCAATTCAAATCGTTTTAATTGTTCCCAATGTCCATAAAATTTATTGAAAGTTTCAACTTCAGAGTTTAACAAATGAATAATATCAGCACTTTCGATTATACTTTTATTTGAACCATCACCAATTGATAAATTATTTTTAGGAGACCAATCTCTAATGAAAGCAAAATTAGGAACTATAAATGCCGATGGAAATTTTTCGTTTTCACCGATTACAATGATTTGTTCTATGAATCGAGATTCTTTAAATTTATTTTCCATTGCTTGTGGGGCGATGTATTTACCCCCTGATGTCTTGAAAATTTCTTTTTTTCTGTCTGTGATTTTGAGGTATTTATTGTTAACCAAAATACCGATATCACCTGTGTGGAACCATCCATTTTCATCTATGTCTTCTTTTGTTTTTTCAGGTAATTTGTAATAACCCATCATGACATTTGGTCCTTTTACTAAAATCTCACCATCTTCTCCAAATCGAACTTGAACATTATCTAATAATGGACCAACAGTTCCAATCATCATTCCTTTTTTCATGCAATTTACTGAAACAACAGGAGAAGTTTCTGTTAAACCATATCCTTCTAGAATTGGTATTTTGGCGGCCATAAACATTCGGGCTAATCTTGGTTGTAAAGCAGCACTTCCGGAAGCGATTGCTTTCACTTTTCCGCCTAAAGCCTCTCTCCATTTTGAAAAAATAAGCTTGTTTGCAATAGCTAGTTTAATTTTATACCAGACAGTTTTACCTTCAACTTCGTACTCTTCTCCAAGTTTTACAGCCCAAAAGAAAAGTTTTCGTTTGATTCCAGTTAGCTCATCTCCTTTTGCCATGATTTTCTCAAATACTTTTTCAATCAATCTAGGTACAGCTGTGAAAATTTCAGGTTGAACTTCTTTAATGTTATCACCAATCGTATCTAAAGATTCTGCATAATGAATACTGCATCCAAGGTACATGTACAAATAATGTAACATTCGTTCATAAACATGGCATGCAGGTAAAAAAGTTAAAACTTTCGAATTGTTGTTGGCGGGGATTCTTGGTTGACAGTCTAAAACATTGGATAATAGATTGTTGTGAGATAGCATGACGCCTTTAGGATTCCCTGTTGTTCCAGAAGTATAGATGATAGTAGCTAAATCTAAATTTTCAACAACCTTTTTTTTATCTTCTACCTCTGATAATTCAACTTTTGATGCTCCATCTTGAATTAATTTCCAATTTGGATAACCTTCTATTTCATCAAAAGAATAAAGATTTTTTAAGGAAGGAATTTCAGTTTTAAGTGCATTGATTGTCTCATACAATTCTTTTGAACCAACTGTACATAATCGAATTTCAGCATCATTAAAAATGTATTTATAATCATTTGAAGAAATGTTTGGATAAACTGGGACAACAATTGCTCCAACTTGTTGTATCGCAATATCCATAATGTTCCACTCTAATCTATTGTTTGAAACTATTGCAATTTTATCTTTCGGTTGTATTCCTAGGGAAATTAGTCCTCTTGAAGTTTCATTAACAATATCAATAAACTTTTGAGTTGAAATTCCTGTCCAAACACCATTTTTTTTTGAAACAAACATATTGTCTGTTGGATAATTTTCCAATTGAAAAAAAGGTATATCAAAAAGTCTTTTTGCAGTTAACATAGTGAATTATTTTAGTTACATTTGACGAATATATGAAAAAAATAATAGAAGAAAACTACTAAATATTCATTCAGAACCCTGGTTTGATAAAAACGAACAATTTATTGGATTGAGATATTTACTTTCACGTTGCTAAATAATATGGAATTAAAAACTAAACAGCATATGAAACACTTCCTTTTAGTACTTATAATGTTCTTAACTATTGGGAAGAGTTTATATAGTCAAGATTTGGAGTTTACTCAATTTTATGCTAATCCGATATACTTAAACCCGGCATTTGCTGGTTCCCATGGATGTCCTAGGTTTGCTTTATTGCACAGAGATCAGTGGACAAATATCTCAGGTTCTTATATAAGTACATCTGCTTCTTATGATCAATACCTTAAAAGTGTTTCAGGTGGTATTGGTATGATTTTTACAAATGATATTCAAGCAAAAACAATTAGTACTTCCTCAGGAAGTTTCATATATTCCTATCATGTAAATTTAAACAGAAAATGGACCTTGATGTTTGGAGCAAAAGCTACTTGGCAACAGAAATACTTAGCTTGGGATAAATTAACCTTTGGAGATCAAATTGATCCATTTAAAGGATTTATCTATGCAACTGGAGATAAAAAGAGAGGCGGAAGCCGAGGTTTCTTCGATGTTTCTTCAGGTTTAGTAATCTTTAATAAACATTTTAACCTAGGAGTAGCTGCAAATCACTTATCACAACCAAATGAATCAATGATTTTAGGAGAAAATTCTAAATTACCTATGAGATTCACCGTTCACGCATCAGCTAACATTTCTTTACAAAAAGGATCTAAATATTCTAACTCAACTGTCTTAATGCCATCAATCATCTATTCTTATCAAAATGGTTTTTATCAAATGAATGTTGGGACATATGTAAAATATGGTAACTTCAATGTAGGAGCTTGGTTCCGTTCAAGAGACGCATTCATTTTAACAATGGGTATTAATACAGGAAAATTCAAAATTGGATATAGTTATGATGTAACTGTTTCTAGATTAAACAACGGTATTTCAGGTGGAGCTCATGAGATTTCTTTAGGTTTGAACTTACATTGTAAAAGCAAACCTCAAAAATTCAGAACGATTGCTTGTCCATCTTTCTAA
>CALPUT020000042.1 GCA_943326825.2 Chryseobacterium gleum
GGATAATTCGTTACTTTATGTCCGTTTTTTAAGCTGTCCAAAACCACAGAAGTTTGATCTTTCATTTCTTGAGGAAGTAATTGTTTCCCTAATTGTTCTTTTAATAATACATCTAAAGTTCTTCCTGGACCAGCAATGCTTATGTATTTGTCAACTTGTGATTTTTGAGCTGCAAGCATACCTATGAGAGAGCCTTCACTGTGACCAATGATAGTGATCTTTGTAAATCGAGTATCTGTTTTTATAAAATTGACCCATTCAATTACATCGTCAACATATTTATCCAAAGTCATATCTCCTTCAATTGTTTTTGCAGCTTCCTTACTTTTTGCAATTCCTCTTTTATCATAACGTAAACAAGAGATTCCTTTTAGAGAAAGTTGTTCAGCAATCATTTTATAAGTGTCCGAATTTACACCAAGAGGATTATTGCCATTTCGATCAGTTGGTCCTGAACCTGCAACTATAATTGCAATTGAATTGTTTGCGTTTTTAGATGGAACAGATAAAGTGCCGAAGATATCTCCAGTTTTTGTTTTCAATACAAGTTCTGATTCAATATAAGGTGATTTACTTTTTGCAAAAGAAGTAAGGTTTAAAAATAAAATCAAAGATAATAAAGTAGTTTTCATTTTATTTGTTTTAAATTTAAAAGTAAATAATATTAATGAGAAAATTAGATGTTTTTAATTCAAAAAGGTTTTCAATTTTAGTTTTGAGTATACTATTGTTTCCCGTAATATTTTTGAATCTATCAGATTATCATAATTGGGGAGATGACTTTGCTCAATATATAGATCAAGCTAGATTTTTTTTAAATAAAAGAAATAATATAAACACAGAAGTTCTAAACACAGAAAATAACGTTCCGATTCAAAGAGGAGAAGGTTTTTCATTATTAATTTCTCCTATATTTCTAATTTTTGGATTGAAAATAAAGTATTATTTAGTTTATCTATCGTTATTCTTAATATTAACTGGGTTTTTATTGTTTTATTATTTGAAGAATTATATCAATAATAAAGCTTTAGTTTTGATATTAGTTTTGATTTTTGTTTACAATTACAACACTATAAATCTAAAAGGAGAAATACTCACAGTTTTTCCTTTTATGTTTGTATTATATTTAAGTATCAATTTAAAATTAAATTACAGCGAAAATTTAAGATTTTTATTTTTAAATTCATTGCTTACAGGTTTTTTAATTTCTATTTGGAATTTAGGATATGTATTATATTTCACCTATTTGATTTATTATATTTATTTAAATTACAAGAATCTAAATCTATTTCGTTTTTTCATTATTTTAATAATTCCAATATTAGTAGATATTCTAATAAAAAAAATAATTTTCATTAATTTAAGTTCTGTCAGTATAATGTGGTATGAAAAAGTTTTTACTTTTACTAACCTCGCAAATAATTTTTCGATTAATATATACTATTATAAAAATATTTTTAAATGGTATTTTGAACAAGAAGTTTGGGGTTTCGCAAATCAAATTATCAAATATTCAATATTGCTTTTTTTTACTTCAGGGATAATCTATAAATTTTATAAATCATTTGATTTCATTGATTTGTTTTTTATTATTTACATTTTTACTTTACTTTTTTATCCTTATCAAGGAGGTGGAATTAGATTTGTTACTCCAATTATTCCCATTTTTTTATATTATCTTTTTAACGGTTTCTTTTTTTTGAATAATTATTTTGAGATAAAACATTTTCAAAATTTTTTCATTTTTTCATTTTTTAGTTGTCTGTTGTTGAGTAATTATTTGAATGTTAGAATGATAATAGATAAAAAAAATCAAGTTGTTGAAGGGGCTCAGAAAAAAGAAGCGAAAGAGGCTTTTCAATATATTAAATACCATATTAAACCTGAAAAATCTTTAATGTTTAGTAAACCATGGGTATTACATTTGTATACAAACAAAATATCAATTTTTTTTTCAAGAATAAAGGATTATAAAATCTTTAAGAAAGAAGTAGATAAATATGGAGTAGATTATGTTTTATTGTCTAGTGTTATTTTAAATAAAGCAATTTATCAAGATTATTATTTTACTAAAATTAATAAAGATAAAGAATTTACATTAGTTTGGAAAAACTCTTCATTTAATCTTTATGAAAAAGTTAATTAATTTTTTTTGAATTTTTTTTTCAAAATATTTATGGAAGTAGTACGATAATGTAAGTGTTATTATCCAAAATGATAAATATTTTAATAAGTTTATTTTATTCTCAGATATTGGGATATTTTTCAAATCAATATTCTCTATAATCCATTGTCTTACTAACCCTAGATTTAATAAGTAGATTGAATAAGAGATAATACTAATTTTTGTTATGCTTTTATAAAGCAAACCACTTCCTTTTTTTATTTCAGATAGGTACGGGATTGTTAAGCCTACTCCAATTGCAAAAAAGCTAAAAGAGAAGACACAATTATATAAACTACTATCATTTGAAAAGTAGTAAAGATAAAATTTTGAAGAAATTAAAATTAAAATACCTAAGTAAAACAATGGTTTAATATGTTTTTGCCATTTTTCTTTATTATTACAATGAAAGTAGGCTGCAATAACTCCATAAACAATACCGTCAAATCTAGTGATTACTTGTTTTCTAAAATAGCGATCCCATTCTTCAAAACATATAATATTCAAATGGTAATATCTATAAAGTCTATAGCTTGTAACAAGAATAACAATTAAAATACTTGAGTATAAAATAGATTTAATACTAGATTTAAGAAGTTTTAATTTATAAAGAATAAAAATTAGAATAGGTAAAATTAGGTAGAACCATTCTTCAATCGAAAGACTCCAAGCTTCTCCAAAAAAAGAAGGGTGTGGTGTGTTAATATTTTGACTAAATACTATGTATTTTAATTTATCGTAAAGCGTGAATCTAGAATTGAAAATTATATTTAATATTAGTAAAACAATGAATACTAAAAAATAGCTTGGTAGTGTTTTTGCCCAGCGTCTTATAAAGAATACTTTGATGTTTTTTATATTGAATTCATTATTTGTTATTTGGGTTATTAGACTTTTTCCGATCAAAAAACCACTCAATACAAAAAACACATTTACTCCGTCGATATATAAAAAAGTGTTTATATATCTATATTCTTTAGGTATTAAATATTCACCATGACTAATAACAACGAAAATAATAGCAAAAAATCTGACTATATCCAAGCCATAAATTCTATTGTCACTTAATTCTCGTTGAAAAATATTCATTAAAACGTTGTGTATGAGTCTAAAATTAATTATTATTATTATTAAATCTACTTCTAAGCTCGCTTTCCCATTCTGATTTCAAGATACTCAAAACAATGCTATCCCTTCTTGAACCATCAGGACGAAAACTTTCACTTCTTAATATCCCTTCTTCTTTACATCCAATACTTTTCATTGCATTGATGCTTCGTTTGTTGTTTAAATCAGCTCGGAATTCGATACGTTCAAAGTTTAATTGGTCGAATGCGAATTCAAGCAATAAATATTTACAGGCTTTATTTAAACCAGTTCCTTGAAATGATTTTCCGTACCAAGTAAAACCAAGTAACATTGATTTTTGAATTGGTTGGATGGAATAAAACCGTGTACTTCCTGCGTATTTATTATTCAATTTATCGAAGACAATGAATGTGTAAGCTTGTTCATTTTCTCTGTTTTTTAGAGCTAAATCGATGTATTTTTTTAAGTTTTCTTCTCCATCTGCTCTGACCAATGAAAATTGCCATATTTCGGGTTCATTTAAAGAGAATTCAACTAAATTTTCAAAATCAGATGATTGAATAGGACGTAATAAAACTCTATCGTTTTCTAATGTGTAATCTTGATTAAAGTCCATTTTGTTCTTTTAATAGTTTAATTTTTGAAATTCGATTAGAGGAATAGGTTATGCTTTTTTCTTCTACGTAAAGGTATAAGTTCAAAGCTTTCTTATCGAATTCAAAATTAGATTTAATACTCAATAATCTTAATGTTTCAGCTAATTTTTCTAAATTTTCAAGGTTGATTTTTGGTTTTTTCAAGAGTGAATCTAGAAAATCTTCATCAGGTATTGTTTTGATTTCTTCTAAATTTAAGTCAAGTCCATTTTTTATTGCTTCATTAATTGAGTCAATTTGAAGAATGTTATCAGGTGAATTCAATTGAAGTAAATCGGCAATCACTTTACCTAAAATACGACCTAAAATATCAATCTGATTTAAAAAGTAATCGTCTTGTCTCATTTTAATTTAATTAATTCTCCATGGAGGATTCATTCTTTTTTCGCCTGCATAATAAAGTATAAGGATGTTTCCATCCAAATCTTTTAATCTTGCTTCACGCCATAACCAAGGTTTATCATTTGGTAATTCTTCAAATTCAATTCCTAAATTAATCAATTCACTTACTTTTTCATCTAAATTATCGCATTCAAAATAAATCCAAATTCCATTTTCTGAAATAGGTTTTTCTGAAATGTGAAGTGAAAAAGTAGCTTTTTTATCAGGTGCAATAAATCGTGCATAATGTTCTTTCGTATGGACAATTAATTGAAACCCCAGTTTTTCATAAAAACGGATTGACTTCTCTATGTTTTTAACTGGTAAGGTAATTTGATTGAGATTCATGTTTATTTTTTTTAGTTTAGAGCAAATTCATTCTTTTTTAACAAAAGAAACAACGTTTATTAACCAATCTTTACTGATGTCATAGAAAATGAACCTGCTAATAATGCGTCATTGAAAAACGAAATTGGTTCATTCTCATTTCTAAGAGCGATAGAGTAGAGTAATGGTAAATAATGTTCTGGTGTTGGAGCCGAAAGTTGCAGTGATTTATTGTAATTGCGATAATTAATTAATGATTTATAATCATTTTCACTAATCAATTTTTTAAATGTTTCATTGGCTTCAATTGCCCAATCATGTCCGAAATGGACATTGAAATTTCCTTTAAGTTGAAGATATTGAAAATTATGCACCATGTTGCCACTTCCAATTATTAATACTCCTTTTTTTCTTAAGCTTTGAAGTTCTTTTGCAAGATTGTAATGATATTCTGGTCCTTGCATATAATCCAAACTTAATTGAACAACAGGAATAGATGCATCAGGGTAAATGTTCTTTAAAACACTCCAATTTCCATGGTCAAATCCCCACGATTGATCCATTCCGATTGAAGTTGATTGAATGGTTTTCTTCGTTTCTTCAGCTAACCATAAACTTCCAGGGGCAGGATATTCTACATCAAATAATGCTTGAGGAAAACCACCGAAATCATGTATTGTTTTTGGTTTTTCCATGGCTGTGACTAAAGTACCTTTCGTTTCCCAATGTGCGGAGATCATCAAAATTGCTTTCGGTTTCGGAACAGTAGATGCTACTTTTTTCCATCCTTGAGAAAATTCATTGTCTTCAATCGCATTCATTGGACTTCCGTGACCAATAAAAAGTACTGGCATTAAAGTGTCGTCTTCTGATAAATTATCTGTAAAGTATTTAAATGAGCCTAATGATGCCATAGTTGTAATTCCTAAAATTGATTTGACAAATGTTTTTCTATTCATTTATTAATAATATTCTGAAAAATTACATATTATTTGTTTAATAAAAGAAGCACTATACTTTTGATATCTAAACATAAAAATCATCGTTTTAATTTTTTTATTTAATTTTTATGTTGTAAATTTCGCTTGCTAAAACATAAAAATAAAACTTAATAATGAATATCGACAACAAAAGTATTTTACTTATTGATGATGACGTGATTGTAAATTCAATTAATAAGAAACTAATTGAAAGCCTAAACAAATTTGATTCAGTTCAAATTAAATCTAATCCTGAACTAGCTTTGGCGTTTTTTGAAAATCAAATCAAAAATAATGAAAAAATTCCCGGAGTAATCTTAGTAGATATTTCAATGCCTGAAATAGATGGTTTTGAATTCATTGATACTATTGAAGAGATTTTAGAAGAGTATAATGTAGTTGATATCCCTTCGTTTATTATGTTAAGTGGTTCAAAATATAAACGAGATTTTGAAAAATTCGATAAAACACCAATTATTAAAAAGTTTTTGATGAAACCTCTAAATAAAGAGGATTTTAATGCAGCTTTACAAGATATTGAAATGCAATCATAAATGAATTTTTCGATCGAATACATTAATGAGGTAACTCAAAATGATTCAGCTTTGCGAAATGAGATATTACAATTGTTTATTGATAATTTACCTGATTACATTTATGAATTAGAGTTGTCACTTAAGCAACATGATTTGGAAGGTTTGAAAAAATCAGCTCATAAATTGAAATCTCCTTTATACACATTAAAGGTAGAAGATATAATTAATCTTGTTGAATTTATTGAAATAGAGGTAGATGAGAATACTCCTCAAAATGAAATTAGTAACACGGTAATTCAGATAGTTTTTGGAGTTCAACAAATTATTTATCAGTTGAAATTAATTAATATGATTAATTAAAAGTAACTCTAATTCCTACTCCATGTTGAGTTCTTGTGTTGATGTAATTTTTTAATTCTGGGATGCTAGTGACATTTAAGTCAGCTCTTAATTCGTAGAAAAGATGAGTATGGTTTAAGAAATCATTTCTTTTGCCAATTCTGAAATCAATTCCTATTGGAATGTATGCAGAAAAGCCATAACTATTTTTGTTTTTGTATAATTCGGTTTTATTTATATAAGTTGTAGCATAAGAGTTATATAAAGCTGATGGATTTGTTGAATAATAAGTTTCAATTCTATTTGAAGTATTCATTGAAATTGATGTTTGTGAATTCATTACCATTCCTAGAGTAAAACCGATACCAGTTAAGAATGACCATCTTGATACTGGTCTAATTCTATATATGTATGCTGCATCAAGGAGAAGGTTTTCCGATGAATGCTTTAACTTAAGATTGTTCTCAATTACCGAATCAAAATAAACTATTTGACCATTTTGAGATGAGGTTAATGTATCGTATGTGTTAGAAGTTGATCTGAAATAATTAGCTATTAAATTTGTTTTTTTAAAATAATTGAAACCTATTCTAACAGTTGAGTTTTGATTGAATTTAGTTCTTGATTTATCGGAAAACCTAAGTGAAATCAGAAGTGAATACGGAATTGATTTAGGCATCATTTCATTGTCATTATTCGAATAATTACTTAAATTAATTTTCAATAAATTGGAAAGAGGGGCAAGTTTAATAAAATCAGTTAATGAACCTGAATTTGCTTGATCTGTTGAATAACTAATAGAAGTTTGTATTTCATTTATTTTAACTCTAGAATTAACAGATTCGTTTTCTTGACTAAAAGCAAAATATTGAAACAAAAAGGATAATAATAGTAATTGGTACTTTTTCATTTTTTAGCAGTCTCCATTCGTATCGCATGTTTCGCCATCAGTATTGATGGAAAGTGAGCTATTCTTATTTTCTTCCCATTCTTTATGAACTTGAACTAAGGCATTTAAAAATGTATCAATAGGTTGAGCCCCTGAAACTGCATATTTTCTATCAAAAACAAAAAAAGGAACACCTTTTACACCAATTTGTTGAGCTTCTTCAATATCTTTTATTACATTTTTTTCAAAACGTTTATCTTCAAGTGCTGAAATTATTTCGCTTGAATTCAAACCAATTTTTTGTCCTAATTCAACTAAAACAGAAATGTTAGAAAGGTTTTTTCCTTCAGTGAAATAAGCATAAAATAAAACTTCTTCTGCTTCATCGCCTAAGTTTTTAGATTTTGCTAACTGAATAAGTTGATGAGCTTTAAATGAATTACTTATTTGTGTTGTATCAAAATTATAATCAAGTCCTACTGTTTTGGCTGTATTTGTAACATTTTCATGTAATTGGATCACTTGTTCTAATCCTAAGCCTTTTCTATTTGCTAAATATTCATAAACATTTTCAGAGGATGTCTCTGGTAAGGATGGATCAAGTTGGAAGCTTTTCCATATAATTTCTACTTGATCAGCATATTCAAATTGGGCCAATGCCATTTCATAATTTCGTTTTCCGATATAGCAAAATGGACACATGATATCTGACCATACTTCAACCTTTAATTTTGAAATCATACTATTTTAGTCTCAATATTTAGCGAAAAAATGTTTCTCAATATCGAAAGAAGATTTTACACCAACTTCATGAAATTCATGTTCTAACCACTTTTCAGCATATAATCGTCCTTTCTGTTTTAATTCCAAAAGAAAATCCCAAGAAGTGTTCATTTTACTAGAATAATTTAAATGTCCAATCGCTTCATGAGCAGAAATTGAATGAACAAAAACTTCTCGTGATCTTGTGTTTTCTTCTAAATTCACACCTTTTCTTACCAATTCATTTCTGTAATGAATCAAATGCATTTCGTTAATTAAACTACTGTTAAAGCATATTTCATTAATTCTGTCTGAAATATCTCTAGCTGAAGTTGGAAGTTCTTCAATATTTATTGAATTTATTTTTATTAGAAGCAAATCACCAACATCTGTATTATCAATTAAAGGGAAGAGAGGTGGATTGCCCATATAACCTCCATCCCAATAATATTCACCTTCAATCTCAACAGCTTGAAAAAGATGTGGTAGACAAGCAGATGCAAGTACAGCTTCGACTGTTATTTCATTGTTAGAAAATACTTTAGCTCTATTTGTTTTCACATTAGTAGCACAAACAAAAAGTTTTTTATTATTGTATTTTTTTAATTCTTCAAAATCAACTAATTCGTTCAGAATACCCCTGAGCGGATTGGAATTTGATGGATTAAATTGGTAAGGAGAAAACATTTGAGACATAGAGTTAAAATACATATAACCTATAGTATTATACATGTCTCCTCCAGAAAAATATTTATCCATCATTGAAGGTTTAAAAAGTAAGCTTCCAGAATCTGAAATTTTTCTCCATAAACTATGCAATAATTCTTTTGCTTTTTCTTTTCCTCCTATGTGAAGGCCATATGCTGTTACTACGGCATTTATTGCTCCAGCACTTGTGCCACATATTCCATCGGCTACAATCTCATCTACCTCTAAAAGTCTGTCTAATACTCCCCAAGTGAAGGCTCCGTGAGCACCACCGCCTTGTAAAGCAAGACCTACATGTTTTATTTCTTTTTTCATATATTACTATTGGGCAGTCCAACCACCATCAACAGGCATTGCTGTCCCTGTAATTAAATTTGCGTTTTCGGAAGCTAAGAAAACTGCTAATTTCCCAAGTGATTCAACAGTGACAAATTCCTTCACTGCATGTTTTTGTAACATAATTTTAGAGATGACTTCATCTTCTGAAATTCCATGCGCAACAGCTTGTTCAGAAATTTGCTTCTCAACTAAAGGAGTTTTTACATAGCCTGGACAAATAGAATTTGCTGTTATCCCAAAAGGAGCGCCTTCTAATGCTAAAACTTTTGTTAAACCTACGACTCCATGTTTAGCAGAAACATAAGCAGCTTTGAATTCAGAGGCAACCAAACCATGTGCTGATGCAATGTTGATTATTCTTCCAAATTTATTTTTCTTCATACTTTCCCATACAAATTTAGAAGTGTAAAAAACAGCATTAAGATTAAGTTGGATAATTGAATTCCATCTTTCAATTGGAAATGATTCAATAGGAGAAACATATTGAATCCCAGCGTTATTTACTAATACATCCAAACTTCCAAAATCTATTATGATAGATTTTATCATTTCTTCTATTTGAATAGCATCAGCTATGTTAGCGCCATAAAATTTTGTTTTAACGCCAAATTCTTTGCCTACATTTAAAGCAATTTCAGCTGCATTATCTTCTAATCCATTAAATGCAATTGAATACCCAGATTTTGCAAATTCAATCGCAATTCCAAGACCGATACCACTTGTACTACCTGTAATTAAAACTGTTTTCATATTAAGTATTATTCTATTGATTCGTCTAAAAAATCTAAAATGGTAGTTGATACTTTATTTACTTTTTCTATATTGAGTGTATGGCCAGCATTTTCAATTATTGTAAACTTACTGTTTTTTATTTGATTTGCAACCTCTTGACCAAGGTTGACTGGAAATAATCTATCTAATCTCCCATGTATTACCAGTGTTGGGCAAAGAACATTTTTTAGCGATTCCCTGTAGTCTTTTCTATCTGCTGTTGCTTGCATTAATTTAGTTAGAGAATTAGCGTCAACAAGATCTTTTTTTGATGATTTAAAAAATTCAATTGGAATAGAGGGATTACTAAAGTATGAATCACTTAATACATATGGTAGCATTACATCAAGCATTAATGAATATCCACCAATTTTTAATGCATTTTTCCATGAAAGCTCAATTGCTTCATAATAAGGAGTTTTGTGAGCAAAAGTTGACAGTAGAACCATTTTATTAATTCTATCAGGGAATAAAGTAGAAAAATGCTGTGCAACTAAACTCCCATATGATAAACCTATTATTGTTACTTTTTCAATTCCTATTATATCAATAATTGAAACTAAATCTTTAGCATGTGTATCAAAATCTCTAACAGGACTATTTTTATCTGATTGCCCTTGAAAAATAAAATCACAAAGAATGATTTTATAATCATTAATAAAAAAAGGTGTTACTAAACCCCAAGAAACAGTAGTTTGAGATAGGCCATTTAAGAAAATGATTGTTTTTGAAGACGAATAATTGCCGATTACTTCAAAATATATTTGTTTTTTATCTACTGTATTGCTGAACATAATTTATTTTATTTCTAATGGGTTAAGTATAATTGCTTCACCACTCAGAACAGCAACACCTTCACTATTTATTATAATCGTAGAAATTATTGCTCTATTTTTTTCTTTAATTATGTCTTTTACTTCAAAAATTGCTTCATATTTTTCATCAACATACATCGGTCTCAAAAAATTCAATGTTTGATTCAAATATATAGTTCCTTCACCCGGGAAAATGGTTCCGAAAACTTTTGAAAGTAATGATGCACCTAGCATTCCATGAACAATTCTTTTTTTAAAGATTGTTTTTGATGCGTATTCTTCATCAAGATGAACTGGGTTGTTATCACCAGTCACAATAGCGAAATCCTCCACATTTTTTTGTGTGAATGTAAATGGATGAATGTATTTTTGTGTTATCTCTATCATAATGTCAATTTTTAAAGTGACTAAATAAAGTCATAAAATTTCTAAAATGTCTATGTTAATCTATTATTTATTGTTTTGTTAAAGTACAAAAAAAATCAATTTGAAAAATAAAGTGAAAAAATAAACTACCATTTTATTGTTTATTTGAGTAAATAAAGGGAAATATTAATTATTAGACAAAGTAAATTTGTTGAAATAAATTTTCAGCCTTACATTTGTAAAATGTTAACTATATATTATTTCTCTGAGAAACTTATTTTTTGTTAAAAAAAAATATTTATTTCGAATTGAATAACGAAATAATTTAACTGAAAGTTCACTATTTATAACTGAAAAATAAATTATGACATCTGAAAAGACGAATAGAAATGTATTAGTAACTGGTGGTTCTCGAGGTATTGGAGCTGCAATTTCTTTAGAGCTAGGTTTAGCTGGATATTTTGTTATTGTAAATTATAATCATAGTATTTCTGAAGCAGAAAACATTGTAAAGCA